>JBJFHS010000018.1:0-5984 GCA_051893885.1 Eubacteriales bacterium | reverse complement strand
GGGATTGTATCCGTGCTCCGCGAGCAGAAGTCCGGCGAAAATTCCGGCAGGTCCGAAGCCCACTATGACCGGTCTTGCGCTCAGTTCCGCCGTGCCGCATTTCAGGTTGAGTTCCGGCTCTGAATACGCCTTGATATCGGGGCAGTCGATTTTCTTTCCCGAATCCACCTCGGCATAGACGGTGTAGACGAAAGAAATGTCGCGCCGGGCGTCTATTGATTTTTTCGATATTTTGAGGTTATACGGTTTCAGGCCGGTTTTTTTGTATATCATGGAAGCAGCCTTGTGAACAGCCTCGGCTTCATAGTCTCCGCCGCCGTTTTTATACTGGACTCTGATTCCGTTTACAATGAGTTTTTGTTTTTCTTTCATTATTATATATAACTAATCGTTTGTGAATGTCACCGTTATTTCGTACACGCCGATTGCGAGGAGCTCGTCTTTGTATTCGGAGTCTATCACCACATCCGCGCGCACCTCGGTTTTGCCGGTGTTTGTTTCCGAATACGGGCTCATGTCAAATGTGAGCGTGATATCCTCTGCGTTCAGTGAGGAGACAGCTTCAAGACTTCCGATAATCCGCACCGTCACGGGAGAATTATCCCACGTATAGCTTACGCCGTTTTTGCCGCCCGTATCGACGATATTTTTGCTCGGGACTGTGATCCGGCGCGATTTTATCGACGAGTTGGGGACGGAATATATCTTTGCGCTGTCGGTATCAAGCTCAACACCAGCGGCGGCTTTCAGCAGAACTTTTTTTTCACAGATCAGCTCGTCGTCGTTCGGGATGATATAGTCATTTATTTCGTCGATTTCGATTCTTTCGATGAGCCCTCCTGCGTCGATTACATCGGGGTCTCCGGTTACTCTGACGGTTGACGGAGTTACGGTTGTAGTTGTGTTGCTCAGGTTAAAGAAACCGTTTTTGAAAACCACCTCAATCGGAACATCCACCGACTTCAGAACCGGGATATTGACCGTTACCTCCTGCGGATAGTACTTGATATACGGACTTTCGATTTTTGTGCCGTATTCGTCGACGAGGTAAACCTTCTGCGTCAGTGTAGTCGAGCGCGTGATTCCGCTCATATCGTTGTCAAATCTCGCCTCATAGACCCTTGACAGAATTTTTTCAGGCCCCTCGACCGTTATCATATCGACCGGGTACTCGATTGCGCCCATGTAGCAGCCCTCGGGAAGGTTGGTATTTTCGCGCTTTTCGGTAAGTCTCACCGTAGTCTGCGACGCAAGGTCGACGTAAACCGATATTGTGTCCTGCGACAGGCTGACGAGCTTACATCCCGTGGGAACGTCCACGCTCAGCTTACAGTCGTAACGTCCGCTTCCGCTGTTGAGCTTTCCGACATCCGCCGTCACAACGATATCGCTGTCTGTGAGCTTTGAGACGACGCTTTTTTTGCCGGAAAGAGTGACGCCGACCATGTTTCCGTATCCGCTGTACAGCATAAGCCCGTTTTCGGATACAAGGTCATCGGTGTTGACAAGCTCTACCGTTACATTGGCAAAGGTCTGTTCGTATTCGGGACTTTCGACAAGCATCACGTAAATCCAGAGGCAGAATGCGGCAAAAACACAGAGCACCTTGACCGCCGCGCTGCCGTGTGAGGAATATTTTTTCTGCGGAAATTCTCCGCCGGATTTTTGGTTTTTTGCGGCTATTTTCTTCTCTTTTTTTTCTTTTTTATCATTATCACGCTTTATTTCAGCCATGAAAAACTCCAATTCTGTATTCAGTCAACTGTATTCAGTTATCGGACGGATTTTTGGTTTTCTGCTGCAGCTGGCGGACTTTTCCGATCAAATTGAATTTTTTGCCGTCGCCGGAATCTTCACCCGTGAGCTGGGCAGTGAGAAAGCTCTTTAATGTCTCTTTTGTGTATTCCCTTTTCAGCACACCCTCGACCGCCGTTGAGATCACTCCGGTTTCCTCAGACACAATAACCACGACCGCGTCGCTGTTTTCACTCATGCCTATTCCGGCTCTGTGGCGTGTTCCGAGGTCTTTTATGATGTCGGGGTTATTTGAAAGCGGAAGCAGGCATCCGGCGGCGTGAAGTCTGTAATTGCGGATTATAAGTGCGCCGTCGTGCATGGGGGCTTTATTGAAGAAAATGTTTTTGATTAGGAATGATGCGGGATATGCGTCTATCACGGTGCCGGTCAGAATCATGTCGCCGAGCTTTATCTCACGCTCGAACACGATGAGTGCGCCGGTTTTCGACTCCGACATATCGCACACGGCTGAAGCCACCTCGTCTATGACGGTCTGAACATATGAAGAATCCCTGACTTCGCCTATGCTCTTCAGGCTTTTAAGCGGATTCGCGCCCACCTTTTCGAGAACCGAACGGATTTCCGGCTGGAACAGAATGACAAGCGTGATAAAGCCTATCTGGAAGATGTTCTGCATGATGAACTGCATCAAATACATATCCGCCAGCTCAGAGATAATCTGAACGACAAACAAAAGAAGTATGCCGACCGCTAATTTTCCCGCGCGCTTATCCCTGATGAATTTATATAGGTAATACAGAAGCACGGAAACGCACGCTATGTCTATTATATCAACAAACGAAATTGTTTTGATAATATTTATTACATCGTTTATTTGTTCTGAGATAACAACCGCGGCTATATTCAAGCTGATTTTCCTCCTTATCGGACCGGAGAGTTGATTTTTCATCGCCGGGAAAGATTTGTAATTTCAACAAATTAACATTGAATTTTGTTTTTCAAAGATAATCATTACTTATTATATCATATCGCGCGTGATTTTTCAAATATTTTCATGTCAATTCTGAAATAATATTGTATTTATTTTTATAATTTTTCTGCATAGCTAATTCTCGCATTCATCCGGCGCAAAAACCTCACGTCATTCATGTTATACAAGGATTTGAGTATAATTATTCAAAATTATTATATAATTGCCCCTTTATTTTTTTGCAAATAAATGTTATAATATTGTTCAAACACTTTGAATTACGGTGGAAATATGCTCGGATATAAAAAATTGAACATTATTACGGGACACTACGGAAGCGGAAAAACCAATGTCGCCGTGAATCTCGCGCTTATCGCCAAAAAAAGCTCGCCCGACTCAATGGTACAGATAGCGGATATCGACATTGTAAATCCATATTTCCGCACAGCTGATTCCCGTGAGCTTCTCGAGAAAAACGGGATTGAGGTGTTGATACCGGAGTTTGCCAACACGAACGTCGATATTCCCTCTCTTCCGCCGAAGATTCTGACGATGTTCGAAGACTCCGACGGCGGTATTTCGGTGGTGGATGTCGGAGGAGACGAGGGAGCAGTGGCGCTCGGTATGTACAAAGCCATGATAAACGCCGTCGAACACGAGGTTTTTTACGTAATCAATATGTATCGCCCGCTGATTTCGGACCCAAGCGATGCGGCGGACTGTATGCGCGACATCGAGTCGGTATCCGGGCTGAAGGTGACAAAAATCATCAACAACTCATCCCTCGGCGCGGAAACCACTGCGGAAGACATCGCCGAAAGCATTGAGTACGCGAAAAAATGCGCTCAGCTGTGCGGTGTTCCTCTCGCGTGCCACACATACTGTCCCGAATACGCGCCGTCCCTCCCCGATATTCTGAAGGACGAGGACCGGGAGACGCTGGTACCGATTAACGATATCACGAAAAAGCTGTTTTGATCAATGTAATAAATATACGGTTTTAGGAGGTATATAATGAATAAACTTACATTCAACACGGAGAGATGCAAGAGCTGCGGTCTCTGCACGGACGTATGTCCCAAGAAGATTCTGGCTCTCGATCCCTCAACTCTCAACTCAAAGGGATATCACCCCGCTTATGTCACCGACCAGTCGAAGTGTATTGCCTGCGCGATGTGTGCGACGATGTGCCCCGACTGCGTTATTAAAGTTGAAAAAGACGTTTAAGCTCTTTGTGTATTAAACCGGTGTTTTATATGTGAAACGGAAAGGAATGGTTAAATAAATGGCAAAAAAGGTTTTGATGAAAGGTAACGAAGCGATTGCCGAAGCAGCGATAGCGTCGGGATGCCTTTATTATTTCGGTTATCCGATAACACCTCAGACGGAAATTTCAGAATATCTCGCAAAGAGAATGCCCAAAGTCGGCGGACTCTGCTTACAGGCTGAGAGCGAAGTTGCTGCGGTCAATATGCTGCTCGGTGCGTCCGCTGCCGGTTCGAGAGCTATGACTTCATCCTCCTCCCCCGGAATTTCACTGAAAAGCGAAGGCATTTCGTACATAGCCGGAAGCGACCTGCCCTGTCTCGTCGTAAACGTACAGCGCGGCGGCCCCGGACTCGGCGGTATTCAGCCCTCTCAGGCGGACTATTATCAGGCGACCCGCGGTGTAGGTCACGGCGACCTCAGGCTCATCGTTGTTGCTCCCTCCTCGGTTCAGGAAATGGCGTCTCTCACCTCCAAGGCTTTTGACTTAGCCGACGCTTACCGTATGCCCGCTATGCTTCTCGCTGACGGTGCGCTCGGTCAGATGATGGAGCCGGTCGATTTCGATGTTTTTGAAAAAAGAGAGCTTCCAGAAAAGACATGGGCAACAAACGGTCACGGCGGCAAGAGAGCAAAGAACATTGTAAACTCACTTTTCATCGACCCGAACGAGCTCGAAAACTCGATCAACACGCGCTATAAGAGATACGCCGAGGTTGAGGAAAAGGAAGTAATGTACGAGGAATATATGACAGACGACGCGGACATTGTAATCACCGCATTCGGAATCACCTCCCGCATTGCAAAGAGCGCGATTGCCGAGGCGAGAAAAGATGGCATCAAGGCCGGACTTCTTCGCCCCATCACCCTCTGGCCGTTCCCGAAGAAGGCTATCTCATCTCTCGCTGATACGGCAAAGGCGTTCCTCTCCGTTGAGATGTCGATGGGTCAGATGGTTGACGACGTAAAGCTCGCGGTCAACGGCAAGCGTCCCGTATATTTCTACGGCAGAACCGGCGGTATTATTCCCTCGGTCGATGAAGTATATGCCGAGATCAGAAAGCTCGCCGAAAGCCTTTAATGTGCGAAGTACGAAAGGATATATATTAAGATGATGAAAACAGTATTTGACAGACCCGCTTCCCTCACGGATGTGCCGCTTCACTATTGCCCGGGCTGCACACACGGTATCGTACACAGACTCGTGGCTGAGGTAATAGACGAGCTCGGCATTGAGGGACAGACCGTCGGTATCGCACCGGTCGGCTGCTCGGTTTTCGCGTACAACTATTTCAACTGCGACATGATCGAAGCCGCACACGGACGCGCTCCGGCTGTTGCTACAGGTGTAAAGAGAACTCACCCCGAATGCGTGGTATTCACATATCAGGGCGACGGCGACCTCGCGGCTATCGGCACGGCTGAAACCGTTCACTCGGCTACACGCGGCGAAAACATCACGATTATTTTTATAAACAACTGTATTTACGGCATGACCGGCGGACAGATGGCTCCTACAACTCTCCCCGGACAGGTCACAACCACCACTCCCTACGGACGCAAGCGCAACATTCAGGGAAGCCCCATCAAGGTCTGCGAAATGCTCTCCACACTCGACGGAGTAGCTCTCGCCGCAAGAGTTTCCGTTGACTGCCCGAAGAACGTCAACAACGCGAAAAAGATGATCAAAAAGGCGTTCCAGAATCAGATTGACAAAAAAGGATTCTCGATCGTCGAGGTGCTCTCTACCTGCCCGACAAACTGGGGCATGACTCCGCGCGACGCACTCCAGTGGCTCAGAGACAACATGATGAGCTATTATCCGCTCGGCGTTTACAAGGATTCCGAAGCTGTGCGCGACCCTGAAGAAGCAAAGGAGGAAAACAAATGACGACACGTATAATTTTTGCCGGAAGCGGCGGTCAGGGAATTCAGTTCTCCGGCAAACAGATGGCTAAAACCGGAATGTACATGGACAAAAACGTGACTT
>JBJFHS010000017.1:0-5990 GCA_051893885.1 Eubacteriales bacterium | reverse complement strand
TTTTGAGTTGTCTTTTCCATTTTATTTCTGTTACTTATCTATTGTACCATAACAAATATTAAAAAAATATAATTTTAATCAACTTGTTTTTTTCAGTTGAAATACACCCTATTTATCAGTTCGATTTATCAATAAAGTGAGCATTGCTGTTTCCGGGTGTTTTTTTATAGTTTTTGCTCAAAAAATATCAACAAAAGCATATATATCACAAAAATCAAATTTAGTCACAAATACTTCTTGACATAAAATCAAAAAAATGTTATAATTTAGTTAGCGATTAAATTATAGCTAAATTATAACCAAACTAAATATAAACGGAGGTTAACATGAATTTACAGGTAAACGGAAAAGCTCCTGGGCCATACGAGAAGTATGAGGATTACAAAAAGTCTCCGATGGTTCTGATTTCGGAGATCCAGAGACTTATGGGGGACAAAATACGTGAAAAAGGCGACGAAAACCCTATTTCCCAGAAATCCGGACGTGCGCTCCTCCTCGAACTGTCGAAACGTGACGGACGCACACAGCTCGACCTCGTGAAGGCCACACATCTTAAGGCTCCGACAATCAGCGTGGTTCTGCAGAAAATGGAGCGTGATGGCTATGTCCGCAGAACTCCCGACCAGTACGACCTGAGAGCGACAAGGGTTTATCTCACAGAAAAGGGAAGGGAGCTCGACAACAAGATAAGAAAGCGTATCCGTGAAGAGGAAGAACACGCAATGAGCAGCCTGACCGAAAACGAAAGCGAAACTCTTGTAAAGCTCCTCGAAAAAATAAAGAACAACATTATCGCGCAGTCGGACAAGGAAAACGATTTATATTGAAAGATAAAATAACTGATTATTTGATTGAATACTGATGTCAGGAGAGTGATTCATATTGAAAAAGAAGAAAGTAAGTTTTGTATCGTACCTTAAAAAATACTGGTTTTTTGCCATTATTTCACCTCTTTTTATGATAGGTGAGGTGCTTATCGACCTTATGCAGCCAAAGCTCATGTCGCGGATCATCAACACCGTCGTTGAATCCGGTGAGCTCAGCGTTGTAATGAACTCGATTCTGTCGACCAGCCTTGAAATGATAGTTTTAGTGGCAATCGGCGGATTTATGGGGCTCATGTGCTGTTATACCGCAAGTATTGCATCCCAGGGCTTCGGAAATGACGTCAGAGTGGACGCATTCAACAAGGTCATGTCTCTTTCACTCGAGCAGACCGATAAATTCACCACAGGTTCTCTTGTCACAAGACTGACAAACGATATCACCTCGCTTCAGGACCTTGTGCAGATGATTCTCAGAATGTTTGTGCGCGCTCCCATCAGCTTTTTCGGAGGTCTGGTTATGTGCCTGACCCTCGATATATCATTCGGAAGCGTAGTTGTCGTCGCTCTGCCGTTTATTCTGGTCATCATCGCGATAATGATCAAAAAGGCAATTCCGCTGTTCTCGGTGGCTCAGAAAAAGCTCGACGGCGTCAACTCCGTGGTTCAGGAAAACGTCACCGGCGCAAGAGTTGTAAAGGCTTACACGAGAGAGGAATACGAGATTGACCGCTTCGACAAAGCAAACCTCGATTACCGCGCGGTAAACTACAAGGCCACGGTTCTCATGTCCGCTATAATGCCCGTGATGAGCTTTGTCATGAACCTCGCTGT
This sequence comes from Eubacteriales bacterium, assembly GCA_051893885.1. Lineage (GTDB taxonomy): Bacteria > Bacillota > Clostridia > Oscillospirales > CAG-272 > UMGS1696. Next base: position 4,332 of record JBJFHS010000017.1, on the reverse strand, counting down.
CATCGCAATCATATACATAGGCGGATGGCAGGTTGAGGCGGCAAAGCTCAATGTCGGCGACGTCATGGCTGCGGTTCAGTACATTACTCAGGTGCTCATGTCGATTATGATGATGTCGATGATTTTCCAGCAGATAGCGAGAGGTAAAGCCTGCGCATCCCGTGTCCGTGAAGTTCTCGAGGCTGACCGCGTTATAGTTGACGGCGAAGTCAGAGAGGGAAGCGAAAAGGGCACCGTGAGATTTGAAAACGTGTCCTTCAAATACCCGGACGCGGCGGGAAACAATGTCCTCGACGGAATTTCGTTTGAAGTTAAAACCGGCGAGACAGTGGCTATAATCGGTGCGACAGGTTCGGGCAAATCCTCGCTTGTCAACCTGATTCCCCGCTTTTACGATACGGTCGGCGGAACGGTCTATGTCGACGGAGTGGATGTCAGAAAATGGGACCTGCACGCGCTCAGAGAAAAAATCGGCTTCGTTCTTCAAAAGAGCGAGCTTTTCTCCGGCAGTGTTGAGGACAACATAAAATGGGGCAAGGAAGACGCCGATGCCGAAGAAGTAAAATCCGCTGCGGTAGTTGCACAGGCTGACGAATTCGTCTCGAAAATGGAGGACGGATATTCGTCATATGTGGCTGAAAAAGGCGCGTCACTCTCCGGCGGTCAGAAACAGCGAATCGCAATTTCGAGAGCAGTGCTCCGCAATCCGGAAATCATAATTTTCGACGACAGTACCTCCGCGCTTGACCTCAACACCGAGGCTAAGCTTAGAGGGGAACTCAACAAAAAGTTCGCCGGAACAACGGTTATCATGATAGCGCAGAGAATTGCCAGCGTAATGCACGCGGACAGGATCGCAGTCATCGAAAACGGAAAAATCACGGCGTTCGACAGCCACGAAAACCTTATGAAGACAAGCGCGACATACAGAGATATTTATTCTTCACAGATGAAGAACGGTGGAGGTGATATAAATGGCTGAAGAAATGAAAAAGAATATTCCTCCGATGAACAATAATAGTCCGGATAAAAAGCCCGGCGGAAAAAACGAGCCCACAGCCGATGAACTCCGCGCAATGATGAAGAAGAACAACAGCTCAGGAGGAGGACCCGGACGAGGCGGACCCGGAGGACCTCACGGCGGCAGCATGATACGTGAAAAGCCGAAAAACGTAAAAGCCACACTCGCCAAGCTGATCAGATACATCGGAAAGAGCAAATACGCCGTAATCCTCATAATAATAACCACAATAATAACGACTGTACTGAGCCTGCTCGGACCCACACTTCAGGGTAAAGCGATTGACGCCATCACTCTGACAGACGGCAGACTCAGCGTGGACTTCGACGGCCTTGTCCGCATCCTCGTGCTCATGGCGGTTGTGTACCTCGCGAGCACCGCTATACAGATAGCTCAGGGAATTGCCGCCGCAAAGGTTTCGCAGAACACGGTCTACACCCTCAGAAGGGATCTGTTCAATAAAATTTCGTATCTTCCCATAAGCTATGTCGATACCCACGCCCACGGAGATATCATGAGCCGCATGACAAACGACGTGGACAATATCTCGCAGACTCTCTCCTCGTCAATCACATCGCTGATTTCGGCATTCCTCACTCTGATCGGCGCGTTTGCAATGCTGATCAAGTACGACTGGCGCATGGCACTCATCTCACTCGTCACAATTCCGCTGACTGTTGTGGTTTCGATGACGCTGTCGAAATTCATGAGAAAATACTTTGTCGAGAGACAGGTTATCCTCGGTCAGCTGAATACTCAGGTCGAGGAAATGGTCACGGGATACAAAACCGTCATGGCGTACGGAAAAGAAGACGACGCCTGCCGCGAGTTCGCACACATCAGTGAGGAATTCCGCAAGTGCAGCATCAGAGCCAACGTCTGGGGCGGTCTTATGGGTCCTGCGATGAACATCATCAACAACCTCAACTATCTGATAGTCGCGGCGTTCGGTGCGTATTTCACTGTGACAGGCGCGATTTCGGTCGGCGACGTACAGGCAATTCTTCAGTATTCACGACAGCTTTCGCAGCCTATCAACCAGATTTCAAACCAGTACGCCAACATCCTGACCGCAATCGCCGGAGCAGAGCGCGTGTTCAACATCCTCGAAACTCCGAACGAGCTCGATGAAGGCAAAAATAAGATTGGCGTCGACGAAATCAAGGGGGAGATCAGCTTCAAAAACATCGACTTCTCCTACATTCCGGGCAAGCAGGTCATCAAAAACTTCAATCTTGAGGTCAAGCAGGGTCAGAAGATAGCTCTCGTAGGCGCGACGGGCTCAGGCAAAACGACAATTGTAAACCTGCTCACGCGATTCTATGACATCGACTCGGGTGAGATAAAAATCGACGGAGTGAACATAAACGACATCCCGAAGAATACGCTCCGCAGCGCAATCGCAATCGTTTTACAGGATACGGTGCTGTTCCACGACACAATCGGAAACAACATAAAGTACGGCAGACTTGACGCGAGTGACGACGAAATAGTCAAAGCCGCTGACATGGCTGAGGCGCGGGAGTTCATCGAAAGGCTTCCCGAGGGATACAACACCGTTCTGGCTGAGGGCGGCAGTAACCTCAGTCAGGGACAGAGACAGCTTCTCTCCATCGCGCGCGCAGTCCTCGCCGACCCGAAAATACTGATTCTCGACGAAGCGACATCGTCAGTCGACACCAGAACCGAAATGCACATCCAGCAGGCTATGGTAGCGCTGATGAAGAACCGCACGAGCCTGATTATCGCACACCGCCTCTCCACAATCCGCGACGCCGACATGATAATCGTAATGAAGGACGGTCAGGTGATGGAGACCGGCAACCACGACGAGCTCCTCGAAAAGAAGGGCGTCTACTACAACCTCTATCAGAATCAGTTCGCCGGCATCGAGACCTGACGAAAAACCAAAGATACGCATGAGTTATTCTTGTGCGTATTTTTTGTATTCAGCATGATTTAAGCCGTACTGCGGTTTACTTTTTGGCGCCGATATAGTATAATATTGTAAAACAAACGTGAAAGGCTGCAATAGGAAAGATTTACTAAATATGGAAGAAAATATATTCGACACAAAACGGGAGTGCAGATACGCCGGAAAGTGCGGTGCGTGTCAGACGCTGAACCTGACATACGGCGAGGAGCTTTCGCTGAAAATGAAGCAGGAAATCACGCTGCTCGGAAAATTCGGTCACGTCGAGGAAATCATCCCGATGGAGAAACCCGAAAAATACCGAAACAAGGTTCAGTATCTCATGCAGTACAACGGCGGGCGCGTGAATTTCGGCCTGTATCGCTCCTCCGACGGCGGAATAGTTCATGTTGACCGCTGTATGATGGAGGACGAGGAGGCGTCGGCGGTGTGCAGGACTGTGCGCAGGCTTGTTGACAAGTTCGGGCTCAGGGTGTACGACGGTCGGAGAGGTCTGTTGCGCCATGTTCTGGCAAGGAGAGCTTTTGCAACGGGCGAGATTCTGTGTGCGATAGTAACGACAGATGAAAAATTCGACCGCGCGAGAGAGTTTGCCGAGGAGCTTGTCAGACGGATTCCGCATGTAAAGTCGGTCTCGCGGATTATCAACGACACAAGAACACCGCTGTGGCTGGGCGGGGAAGAATATGTGCTGTACGGAAGCGGATACATCACCGACGAGCTGTGCGGATGCCGATTCAGAATATCTGCAAAGTCATTTTACCAGATAAATCCCACGCAGACGGAGATACTTTACGACACCGCAGTAAAGATGGCGAAAATTTCAAAAGGGGAGAGGATAGCGGACGCCTACTGCGGAATCGGAACGGTTGGAATCATCGCGGCGAAAAACGCCTCAGGTGAGCTGTTCGGATTTGACGTAAACTCTGACGCGGTGCATGACGCAGAGGTGAACGCGAAGCTGAACGGGATAGAAAACGCGCGTTTTATCTGCACAGACGACGCCTCGTATACTCTGAAAGCCGAGAAGAAGCCGGACGTGCTTTTCATGGACCCGCCGAGAGCAGGAGCGGACAGGAGATTTTTGAATTCTGTATTGAGGTGCTCTCCCGACAGGGTGGTGTACATCTCGTGCAATCCCGAAACCCTCGCGCGCGACCTGACTCAGCTCCGGCAGAGCTACAGAATCGAGCGGATTCAGCCTGTTGATATGTTCCCGGGCACCCGGCATGTGGAGACGGTATGTCTTTTGTCCAAACTTAAATCGACGCAGCATATTGAAGTTGAGCTGGATATGGACGAGCTGGATTTGACGGCAGCAGAAAAAAAGGCAACCTATGATGAGATCAAAGCGTATGTTCTGGAGCATAGCGGCTTG
>JBJFHS010000016.1:0-1525 GCA_051893885.1 Eubacteriales bacterium | reverse complement strand
GTAAAGGACAACAGCAATCCTTACATCAGAAAAGCCCTTATGTATATCGCAGCACGCTACAGTGAGCCGCTGACCATATCGTCTGTCGCGGAGATGCTTAAGCTCAGTCCGAATCATTTTTCCGCGCTGTTCCAGAAGGTCGTCGGCATGAAATTCCACGAATACCTCTGCCGCGTCAGGGTTGAGGAGAGCAAGCTGCTTCTTCTGTCCTCCGATTATTCTCTGACCGATATTGCGGTGGCAATGGGCTTTCCCGACCAGAGCTATTTCTGCAAGGTCTTCAAAAAAATTGTGGGACTTCCGCCGGGACAGTACAGAAGCAAATAAAAAACCGAATAGTGGAGGATGGGGACGATTCTCACTCCTGCCTTTTGTCCCGCTCGAGCTTTGAATACACGCAGCCGCAGTAGTTCTGACGGTATAGGCCGTATTCGTTTGACAGCTCAATCGAGCGCTTGTAGCCGTTTTTTTTCTTGAAGTCGGAGCAGAGATATTTCACGCCGTATTCTCTCTCAAGCTCCAGTCCGATTTCGTTAAGCCAGTCGGCTCTCTTGTACGGACTTATCGAAAGCGTCGTGCAGAAGTAATCGTATCCGCAGTTTTTAGCCTCAATCGCGGTGCGCCTCAGTCTCAGCTCATAGCAAACGCGGCATCTCTCTCCGCCCTCGGGACAGTCTTCAAGTCCGCGCACAGAGTCAAAAAATTCGCGGCTGTCGTATTCGGGGGATGCGATTTTTGCCTCATATCCCGCCTCACGAACAAAGCGTTCAAGCTCCGAGAGACGGAAATCGAACTCATCGCGCGGAGAAATGTTCGGATTGTAGAAAAACAGCGTGATGTCAAAAAATGACGAAATGTATTCAAGTACATATGACGAACACGGCGCACAGCAGGAGTGGAGAAGCAGCTTCGGCTTTGAATCTGACCTGCCGACTTCCGCAAGTATTTCCCCGAGCCGCAGGGAGTAGTTTGTTTTCATTGTTTTTTGTTACCTTATTTGTATAGTGATTAAATTATATCACAAAACACTTTGTTTTTCAAGAAAATAGGTAATATTAACGATTACTTAACAGCTTTTTTTCCGTAAAATTGTAATTTTGCCGTTGAAAATTAATTTCATATATTGTATAATATATCTTATAACGCTAAGATGAAGGTGGATTATTTATGCTGTCAGCATTCAAAAATTTCGGCGTGACATTCCTCATCTCGGCTCTGCTGTTCGGTATAGCCGCGTATTTTGCAACGGGTCTTGTCACAAACACCGTCGGTGAGATGCTCGAAGACGAGAACGTGGAGCTGAATGAAATTATTCAGAACGAAGACGCCTCTCAGGCGGGTGAAACGGAAAACACGCAGCAGACGAATCCGAATGTGAAAGTTCCCGCCGGAGAGAGCTTTAATTTTCTGATAGCGGTGACAGACGCCCGTCCCGATTACTACACCGACTATCAGCCGGATGTTAATTATATGTACAACACGGACTGGTACTCCATCTCACCCGAGGAGACAATAGGCTGCCTGT
>JBJFHS010000015.1:0-6001 GCA_051893885.1 Eubacteriales bacterium | reverse complement strand
CTCACCGTCGGGGGAAATCGCGGCGTCGAGGACGTAGTTTTCCTTATAAATGCTCATCGACTTGTTGAACGCGGCACTGTACAGCTCCACTACGTATTTTGTCTCGCGTGAACGAGTGACGAGAATCATCGAGCCGTCGTCTGCTATATCACCCGTGACAATGCGCGCGTCGGCCGAGCGGTTTATTATGCAGGTCAGCTGATTGTATACCGAATATCCCACCCCGCCGACGTCGTAAACGAGCATATATTTGCTGCTCTCCGCCATTTCGGGGGACGAATAATTTATGCTGTTCTCGGTGAGAAGTCCGCCGCCGGAGTCGTAGTAGAGGTATTTGTCCCCAGTGCATATCGCGATTCCGCCGCGGAACGATTCGGCTTTGAGGTCGTCGTTTCCGTTGTACACAATGCTCGAGTATTCGTCGTTCCCCGGCAGAGTTATGTTTCCCATATCCCGCACGAGGAATTTCAGGTTGTCGTATGTCACGTACTTGCCCAGAAACAACATTATAAATATGACGTACAGTATAAGCGTCAGCATCAGCGCGATTCCGGCCGCCATGTATTTTCGTGATACGCCGAGATAGTACCGGTTTACCCGCACCTCAATTCTGCCGACTACGGGAATATCGGATTTTGAGTTCTTACTGCTCATTTTCGCACCGTTTATTTTACTTAATTTATCAGATTTATCATAGCAAAACCCAGTTTATCGGAAACGGATACTCCGCCTCTGCGAGATACAGCCCATCGGGAGGCGCGGTCTTTCCGGCTTTGCTTCTGTCGCGGGAGGTGAGGATTTTCTCCATGTCGCCCTCGCAGTACAGCCCCCAAGCCGCGTCGACGAGAGTACCTGTGATTATCCGCACCATGTTGTAGAGAAATCCGTCCGCCGAAACTTCGAGTTCGATGCTGCCGCCGGAAGTGCGCGAGACCGAGAGGGAGTAAATTTCGCGTGTCGCGTCTGTGATTCTCGAGCCGGATGCCATGAACGAGGTGAAGTCATGCCGACCGACGAGCTTTTGTCCGCATCGGTTCATTTTTTCTATTCCGTCGTCCGACAGCGGCTTTTTCAGCTGCCACGCCAGTCCGGTGAGAAACGGGTCGCGCGCGGGGAAATCGTACATTCTATATCTGTAGGTTTTCGATTTCACGCTGTATCTCGGGTGAAAATCATCGCCGGCTTCAGCTTCACCAGCGATTCCGATGTCATCCGGCAGATATTTTTCGGCTGCGCGGTGGAATTTGCCGACCGGGATTTTTATTTCGTCGGACTTGTTTTTAGGCTCAACGGCGCAGACAAAACCGAGCGCGTGAACTCCGGCGTCAGTCCTCGAGCATCCGGTCACATTCACCCCAAAGCCGAGAGCGTAGGAAAAAGCCTCGGTCAGCGAACTCTGAACCGTTCTTTTGTCGGGCTGAAACTGGTATCCCGCAAAATTTCTGCCGCTGTATCTGATTTTCAGAATCAACTTCATTTTTATATGCTCATGACGTAAATCGGGAGGAACTTGTTCATGAGAACGACTCCGACGCCGATTGTAATTATACAGAGGGTGAAAACAACGTCCCTCCACGAGGATTTAAGGCGGTTCATTCTCGTTCTGCCGGTTCCTCCGGTGTAGCAGCGGCACTCCATAGCGGTGGCAAGCTCGTCGGCGCGTCTGAATGCCGAGATGAACAGCGGGATCAGAATCGGAATCAGGGCTTTAGCGCGTTTTATCAGTCCGCCGCTTGAAAAATCCGCACCTCTCGCTGTCTGAGCGGCGATAATTTTCTGGGTCTCGTCGATAAGCGTCGGTATGAAGCGCAGCGCGATGGTCATCATCATCGAAAATTCGTGTACGGGAACGTGGAGCTTTCCGAGCGGTGCAAGAAGCTGCTCAAGTGCGTCCGTCAGCGCAAGAGGCGTGGTAGTGAAGGTGAGGAAAACCGACGTCGCCACGATGAGCAGAACTATTCTGAGCACAATCAGCAGCGCGTTTATTATTCCCTCGAGGTAGACGTGTATGAAGCTGAGCTCAAAAAGCAGCGTGTCGCCGGTCATCCAGAAGATGTTTATCACCGCCGTGAATACTATAATGAACAAAAGCGGTCTCAGCGAGCGGACGATCATCATCGGCGAAAGCTCCGTCATGAGGACGAAAATAACCGACGCGGCAGTGAGGAGAATGAACGCACCCGCGCTTTTTGAGATGAATATCATCACGATGTAGATAAGGGAAATTATAATCTTCCACCTTGGGTCGAGCCTGTGTATGATCGAATTTCCCTCGCAGTATTGGCCGAAGGTTATATCTGATTTCATTTTTTCGTTTTCCTGATTCAAACTGAATTTTGAGCGTGTTCACACAAATCAGAATACACGTCTTTTTGATTAATTTTGCCTCTGGCTGCGTTAAAATCCTTGAAATACGCTTGTATTTCTTCAGATTTTTGCCTTGCCAGCGACAAAATTTCCTCAAAAATACGTATATTTGCTTTGTGTGAACACACTCTAGACTAATTTTTCTTCCTTTTCGGGAACATTTTTGCCGGAGAGGATGAATTCGTATATCTTCTGTGCCGCCCAGTCGACTGTGTACACGTCCTCGCCTATGTCAATTCCGTATTCCCTCAGAGCAGAGGCAACGCGGGTTATCTGCGGTACGTCAAGACCTATCGAGATGAGCTCGCGGTACTCCGAGAACACCTCCGCACATTTTTTGTGCATGAGTATCTTCGAGTTCGACATTACGATTATATCGTCGCAGTAGAGAGCCATGTCCTCCATGCTGTGGCTGACGATAAGCACCGTAGTGCCGGACTGCCGCGAATACCGCTTGATTCCGCCGAGAATGTCGCGCCTTCCCGCTGGGTCAAGTCCGGCAGCCGGTTCGTCGAGGATCAATATCTTCGGGTTCATCGCGATAACTCCCGCAAGCGCCGCTCTCCTTTTCTGACCTCCCGACAGCTCAAACGGGGATTTGGATAGCAGCTCGGGGGATAGTCCCGAAAACTCCGCCGCACGCTCAACCGTTTTTTTAAGCTCGTCTCCCTCAAGACCCATGTTTTTCGGGCCGAATTCGATGTCCTCTCTGACGGTTTCGGCGAAAAGCTGATATTCCGGATACTGCATCACCAGTCCCGCTTTGAACCTCACCTCGCGTATCTTTTTCGGGTCGGCCCAGATGTTCACGCCGTCAATCAGCACCTCGCCCTCGTCAGGGGTAAGCAGGCCGTTGAGCATCTGCACGAGGGTGGATTTTCCGCTTCCCGTGTGGCCGATGAGCCCCGTGATTCCGCCGTCGATTTTAAACGAAACCGAGTCGAGTGCCTTGTGCGCGCTGTTTGTTTTTTTGTTGTATGTGTAGGACAGATTTTTTACTTCTACAGTTGACATTCCTTACCTCACGTACCCGGAGGAGTTTGTTCCCGAGTTTTCCGAACGGTTTTTTTGTGCTATGGCTTTTGCTATGACAGCGGCGCATTCGTTCACGTCGAACACATCGAGAGGGACGTCAAGCCCGCTCTGCCTCATTTTGTAAAGCAGCTCCGTCGTCTGAGGAACGTCAAGACCCGCTTCCCACATCCTGACGGGGTTGCTGAAGATATTTTTCGGTGTTCCGTCGCCGATTATGCGCCCGCGGTTCATCACTAAAATTCTGTCCGCCAGAGCAGCCTCATTCATGTGGTGCGTTATCAGGATTACGGTGACTCCGTCCTCCTTGTTCAGCTTTTCGATTATCGCCATGACCTCACGCCTTCCCATCGGGTCGAGCATTGCCGTGGATTCGTCGAAAATAATGCACCGGCGCCTCATCGCGATAACTCCGGCAATTGCGACGCGCTGTTTTTGTCCTCCCGACAGATTATACGACGGATGGCGCGCGTATTTTGTCATTCCGACGGCTTCAAGCGCACTGTCAACTCTTTTTCTTATTTCCGCAGAGGGAATTCCGAGGTTTTCGCAGCCGAACGCCACGTCTTCCTCTACTATTGTGGCAACGATCTGGTTGTCGGGGTTCTGAAAGACCATTCCGACCTCGCGCCGCGCCTCCAGAATGTCGTCTTCAGTCGTGTCGGGAGAGGTCATGTCCTTTCCCATAATCGTAAGTCTGCCGCTGTCGGGTAGGTTTATCATGCACAGCAGCTTCGCAAGTGTGGATTTTCCGCTTCCGTTGTGCCCGAGAATCGCTGTGAACGAGCCTTCCTCTATCTCAAACGAAACGCCGTCGAGGGCCCTGACGCTGTGGTTTTCATCTTCGCCGGGGTAAGAAAATGCGAGATTTTCGGCTTTAATAATCAGTGACATAATTTTATCCTTGGTCAGTAATTTGTGTGAACACGCTCTGAATTTTCAGAATTCAAATTCCGCACGCACCGAACCTCCGCTCGGGAGATACAGCCCCGATTCCGTTACGGGAAGGCAGGTCTCGCCGGTTTCGGTTTTTGCGTGGGCGGCAAGGCTTTTCGGCAGTGCGCGGAGGAGAAGATACTGCATGACTGCGGGTGAGAGGCCGGTCGTGTAGGAGTTGATCAGGAAAAACAGCGGCTCAGGCGAGAGCAGTTTCAGTGTCAGCTCAATCAGGTCCGCAGCGCACTCCTCGAGCTTCCAGACCTCGCCTCCGGGTCCTCGTCCGTATGAAGGCGGGTCCATTATGATTCCGTCGTATGTGTTTCCGCGGCGGATTTCGCGCTCGACGAATTTTTTGCAGTCGTCAACTATATATCTGCACGGGGCGTCCGCGAGATTCGACAGTGACATATTTTCCTTTGCGGCCTGAGTCATGCCCTTTGATGCGTCGACATGGACAAGTGCGGCTCCGGCTTTTGCACAGGCAACTGTAGCTCCGCCGGTGTATGCGAAAAGATTGAGAACGCGCGGCTGAGGACGGCCCTTTGAGATGGCTTTTTTGATGACTCCGTCCTGCCAGTCCCAGTTGACAGCCTGTTCGGGGAAAAGTCCGGTGTGCTTGAATCCCATCGGGCGGAGCCTGAAGGTGAGGTCGCGGTAGCTGATGCACCATGAATCGGGCATACGGCTGACAGTCCACGAACCGCCTCCGCCGACTCTTTTGTAGACTCCGTGGGGGTGTTTCCAAAGCGGATTTTTGCGCTCACCGCTCCAGATAACCTGCGGGTCGGGGCGCACGAGGATATATTCCCCCCATCTTTCAAGCCGTTCTCCGCCGTCGCAGTCGATAAGCTCGTACTCTTTCCATTTATCAGCAGCCCACATATATTTTCTCCGATAATTGTAATTTTGAAATGTTGATTTTCTGCATAAATTATGGCTACCCGTCGATCAGCTTTGTGTTGAGCTCCGACCGGCTGCCCTTTCCGCTCTGACCGATCTTGCCCGCCATTGAGGTAGGTTTATTATAATATTCGGCGAGGCGTGACTGACCGGTGTATCCGTGGCACATGGCTGCGGCAAGCGCGTCGGCGGTGTCATCCGGCTTCGGTTTTTCCTTTAAACCCAGCAGGAGAGTGACCATATCTATCATCTGGTGCTTGTCCGCGCGTCCATATCCGGAAATCGCACTTTTTATCTGAAGCGGGGTGTATTCAAAGATTGGTACGCCGGCGGAGCGCAGTGCAAGGAGGATAACGCCCCTGGCTTCCGCGACGATGATTCCGGTTTTCTGGTTGGTATTGAAGAACAGCTCCTCTATGGCGGCGCAGTCAGGTTTATATTTTGCAATTATCGCGCAGATTTCCCGGTGTACCGCGAGAAGTCTGTCCTCGGTTTTCATGGATGACGGGGTAGTTATCGCGCCGAAATCGAGCGGTTTTTGTCTGATTCCGCTCTCGTCAGTCTTGATGACGCCCCACCCGACGATTGCGATTCCCGGGTCGATACCCAAGATTATCATAAAGTTCACCTATTATAATTTTGTAATAATACATTATAACACAAAGGCCGGAGTATGTCAAATTAATTTGCTGTAAACAAAATGTGTGTTGTGTACAGTCGTCAATGATAAGTTACACTATACTCAAAAATAAAAGAAGCAAGC
>JBJFHS010000014.1:0-1530 GCA_051893885.1 Eubacteriales bacterium | reverse complement strand
TTTTCCGATATCGCAAATGCGTTTGATTTGCCCGGTGTGCCGATAATCAGCCTGTATGTGGGTCTGAGAGTATTCACATCGAACTCGCACGAGGCGTTTGTCACACCCTCTGTCTCGATTGCGTAGGCTTTGAGCTCTGCGTAGTGTGTGGTTGCCGCGCAGAGAGTTCCCGTCATACGCGCCTCCTCGAGAATTGCCATTGCGAGAGCTGCGCCTTCGACGGGGTCAGTTCCCGCTCCGAGTTCATCGAACAGCACGAGTGAGTTTTCGGTCATTTTGTCTATTATATTGACAATTCCCTTCATGTGCGACGAGAAGGTGGACAGGGACTGCTCAATGCTCTGCTCGTCACCTATATCCGAGAAAACCTCGTCGAACACTCCTATCTGCGATGTGTCTTCCGCGGGAATGTGCAGTCCTGCCTGAGCCATAAGTGTGAACAGACCTATGGTTTTCAGCGTTACGGTTTTACCGCCGGTGTTCGGGCCGGTTATGACGAGCATTTTATAATCTGTTCCGAGAGTTACCGTTATCGGGACGACTTTGCTCTTGTCAAGCAGCGGATGGCGGGCTCTGTTCAGCTCGATGATGGGTTTATCCGAAATAACAGGCGCGGCGGCATCCATTTTATACGACAGCTCCGCACAGGCGAATATGAATCCGAGCTCGGTTATGTTGAGATAGTCGAGGTTGAGCGAGTCTCCGGAGACAGCGATTCCGGCGGAAAGGTCGCGGATGATGCGCTCGATTTCGTGCTCCTCACGGCTTTCAAGCTCTCTCATCTCGTTGTTTGCCTCAACCACTGCCATAGGTTCGACGAACAGTGTCGCGCCTGACTGTGAGGTGTCGTGGATAAGGCCCTTGACTTCGTTCCGGTATTCCGCCTTGACGGGGATTACGAATCTGCCGCCGCGGGTTGTGACGATGTTTTCCTGAAGGTATTTCGACTGCTTTGAGACGTACGACTGGAGAATTTCCTTGATTTTGTTGTCAGTCGCGCGCTTTTTGCGTCTGATTTCGGCGAGCTCATGGCTTGCGTCGTCGGCTACAAAGTCGTCGGCTATGATGGAGCGGGTGATTTTTTCCTCAAGATTTCGGTTCGGAATGAGCCTGTCGAAGATTTCATCGAGCGAGGTTTCGGGTGTTTTTTCGCCTTGCACATAGTCAAGCAGAAGCCGAGCCGTTTTGAATACACCGGCACAGTCGAGAAGCTCCCGAAGTGAGAGAAGCGCGTCCTTTTCCGCTCTCTCGATACTGGGGCGGATGTCCTTGATTCTTCCGAAAGACGGCATCCCCTTCAGTCCGATCAGTGTCTTTGCATCGGTGGTGTGCTGCTGCCGGAGCTTTACCTTAACGATATCCGACGACGGTGTGAGTTGTCTCGCCATTTCAGCGGAGCCCTCTGTCGGTGAGAGTTCGGCGAGCTGCTCGAGTATTTTGTCAAATTCAAGTGTATATAGTGCTTTTGAGTTCATTTTGACCTCATTTCTTTTGTTAAATTAAATTGATTGATGAATTTTTCCTTAGCCG
>JBJFHS010000013.1:0-6058 GCA_051893885.1 Eubacteriales bacterium | reverse complement strand
GATGCGAGAACGGAGAAAACGTCAAATGTCTGCGGAGCTGTTGTCTGAGTTTCTTCGTTTTCTGCCGGAGCTGCGGGAGCTTCGATTGTCTCGGGTTCTGTTTCGGCGGGAACTTCTTCTGCGGGCTCAACTACGATTTCAGGCTCTGTTTCAGCCTCAGTTTCGGGCTCTGTCTCAGCTTCTTCAGCGGTTTCAGCTTCAGCTTCGGATGCAGCGGAATCAAAGAATACTGCGGAAACTACGGCATTGGAAGGGCTGGTTTTAACGGATTCAAGGAACATGAACTCAAATGTAGCTTTACCTGTAACCTCAGTGGAGACATATACGCCGTTATAGAATTCGCCGACTTCCTTTGAAGTAACTTCGTTGCCGTCAGCGTCGTACATTGTAACGAGAATTACGCGTCCGTTGTCGTCCCAGTCAAGGCTGTAGAACGATACTGTTGTTGTAACGTCACCGGTGTCAACCGTAATCATTACGCCTTCGCCGTTGTAAATGCAGGGAGCGCGGCGGGATGTCATGGATTCATCTTCCCAGAGAGCGTCGTTGAAGTGAGCCGGGTCTTCGAGTTCGCTTCCGTCTGCACCGCTCCACCATGAGTGAGGTGTGGCGTTAGCTTCGTAAAGGTCGCTGTAGGTAATCTCCTGTACGTAATCGGGGAGGTTTTCGGTGAATGTGCTTTCGGAGCTGTTGAAAATAATATAGCCGTCCTTGCCGTATTTTCCAACCCAGTCACCGTGTGTGGTTCTGTCTTCTGCGAGATCTGCGGCAAAAGCGGATACGCTCATAGCAGAAACGAGAAGAAGTGAAAGTGCGAGTGTGATGATTTTTTTCATGATAAACTCCTTTTACTTAAAATATAGTAATTAAATTAAAATGCATAAAATCGGGTACGGTTTCAATCGAATGCGTTGTAGCTGTCCATCATTTTCTCAAGCTGCCTGTCCGCCGCCTTCAGCTTTTTCTGGAAGTAGGAGGAAAGCTCGTATTTACCGCTGTTGAGCTGATTTACCAGTCCGGAGCATACAGTTCCTATATCCGCGACGTATCCGATGTCAACCACACGTCCGTCGAGAACATATTCGAGCATTTCCATCGACTCCTCATCGCGCATCGACTTATATGTCAGTGTTTTGTCAAAGTATGCGGGCTTGAGGTATGTCATGGATTGATATGATAGGTATTCAAACACATATGCCGACATTTCCGGGTCTGCAACGCTTGTCGGAATAGTCAGGGCGTCGGATGCCCAGGAGTGAATCAGGGTTTTATATGTATCCTGTGATTCATCGAGCATTGGCCACGGAATCAGACCGAAGTCGACGTCCATGTTGCGAAGTCTTGTAACGCACTGCAATACCTCGCCGTAGAACAGGGACTGACCGTTTTCAAACATATGCTGCGCGGGTTCCCAGCTGTCCGGAATCGTATAAAATTTGTCGTACACGAACGCAACACGCTCGGTATCCATTATCTGGATAATTTTTTCAGCGGCTGTGGTGAGACGCTCTGTCAGACCGCGGTAAATGAGGCTGTCGTTCTCATCCTTGTCGATAACCTTGTAGTCAAGCGCGTAAATCAGTGCGCTGTAGGTTGCGGTTGAGGTTATCATTCCGTAAAAGTCGCCGTCGTCAACCTTTCCGTCACCGTTTGCATCCGATCCGATGTCCTGCATTATCGTGTAGAACTTGTCGACTGTCCACTCGTGATTGCGGGACAGCTCATACATATCGTCGACATGATACTGCTCCGCCACCTCTTTGTTGAACATAAGCGCCCATGTTCCCTCGTTTGCGATAAGCGTCATGTCACCGACTGCGAGGTAGTTTCGGTTGAGAATCGAAGTATCTTCAAAGACGCTGTGTGTGTAGTACGGCGCGTCCAAATGGATACAGTCGAATTCGTTCAGGTCGTAAAGCAGGTTGTCCTGTGACGAAGAAATCGCGGAAGAAAGAGTGAGCATTGCAAGGTCACACAGTGTGTCGCCCGACGCTGCGGAATCCTGCAGGGTTTTCTTGAAGTCGACATGGGACACTGCATACGGCTGAATGACTATGTCAAAATAATCCTCAGTTTTCAGGTTTCTCTCGAAAACCGCGTCGTTAATCGGCTCTCCGCTCAGGCCTTCCGAGTAAACGTCAATGCTCGCCCACCATCCGGTGTTGTCCGGCTCGCGCTCAAGAATCGTAAATGTGCGTCCTTCGTAATCAACCCTTGGAACTTCGGGGTCGTACTCCGTCTCTGTTTCCACACCTTCATTTGCTCCTGCGGATTCGGAAACCGAGGCGCTTGTTTCATCGGCGGTATCGGAAGATTCATTTGCGTTGCTGCATGAAACTAAAGCCGATGATGTCAGCATTGTCAGAATCAAAAGCCATAATAGTGCATTTTTCATAAAAATCCTCCTTGCTGCGAATAGAATTTTATTGACTTAATTTTAGTATATATTTCGACAGAATACAATATTGTATCGTTTCTTATTCATGTGGTTTTGTTTCCTATTTTTTCAGAAAAATATATACTTTTGAAAAAAAATGTGGTATTATAATTATATATAATGTTTATTGCCGTACGCCGGGAGGTATATGATGTTTTATCCCGAAGAAAAGCCGTCTCTGATAAAAAAAGAGCAGTTTCTGCGCGGAAATCCGATTTTTCAGAACACGGTTCCCGTCGACAAGATATATGACAAAAGCTTTACACTCTCCTCTCTGCATTTTCACGAATTCATTGAAATCAGTTTTGTGGTATCCGGCAGTGGCATTCACAGGATATGGAACGAAACCGCAGAATGCAAAAAAGGTGACCTGTACATACTCAACGTCGGTGTTCCGCACAATTATTTTGCGAAAAGCGAGATGGAACAGCCCACGGTCTGCAATATACTGTTCGACCCGGGAGATTTATTTGACAAGAGCATATCCGATCCGGACAGTCCGCGTTTTTGCTACGGAATATTCAAGGACAACGCATCCTCCGTATTTATTCCGATGAAATCAAGGCAGTTAGATATGCTTGAAAATATGTATCAGCTGCTTGAAAGCGAAAACTCGGAAAAGAAAAGCGAATGGATGGATGTCGTCAAAGCCGAGCTCAGTATGTTTTTAATTAAGGTAAAGCGGATTTTAAGCGAAAACGAGAATCCGACGCATCCGATAAAATCAAAGGACAGAGTCATAGTGTCAAGCGCGGTGAGATACGTGCTGGAGCACTATTCGGACAGCGAGCTCACGCTTGAAAAAATCGCGCAGTCGCTGTATATGAGCAAATCATATCTCAGCCGTATGTTTTACAGCGTAACCGGAGAGTATTTCGCGGATTATGTTCGGAATGTTCGTCTGAAACAGGCCTGCCACCTCCTTGAGGAGACGCAGATGACCAACGAACAGATCGTTTACAACTGCGGACTGAAGGACGTGCCGACGTTCTACCGCCTGTTCAAGTCCCAGTTTATGCAGACGCCGAATCAGTACCGGCATTTGAAGAACAAAAACTACAACAACTCAAGCCCGGGAAAATCGTACATGACCGGAGTCGAGCGCGTACGAAACACAATTCTCGGAAAACAGACCGACCGTCAGCCAATTTACGGGTGGCTTTACGCAAATCTCGGGAACGAAATTGCGCAGGTATATGGTTCCGTTTCGAGCTTTGAGGATAAGTACAAATTCGACCTCGCGCATATTTTCGCCGGACCGAATCCGTTCAAGTGGAACGTCATTGAAAAAGTACGCGCGACTCACGGTGAGCTGACGCCCGATCTGCTCTTAAACGAGGACATTTTCACCTCGCCCGACAACACCGCAAATTACAAGGGCGTGACCAACTCTCTCACCTTTCACAAAAAGCGCAATCGGTTCTGCTATATTCAGACCCCGGGATTTTTTGAACAGTTCAACGATGTGTTCGGATTTGAAAATCAGCTTCTCTACCTCGCGCTGTACCCCGACGAGCTTAACGAACTGTACCGCAGGCAGGCTGACTGGACGGTCCGGTTCGCGGAACACTGCATAGACCTCGGCGTAGACATGATTCACATCTCCGACGACTGGGGTTCTCAGAAGGATATGATGTTCAGCCCGCACCTCTGGAAAGAGATAATTTACCCGAATCTCAAGCGGATTGTGGATTACGTACACTCGCGCGGATGTTTTGTGAGCCTGCACTCGGACGGCAACATTATGAAGGTGTGCGACGACATTGCCCAGCTCGGAATCGACGTAGTTCACCCGTGGCAGGAGAGAGCGAATATGTCGTACGACACGTGGCTGAAAAAATATTCGGATAAGTTTGCGATTTTCGGCGGAATCTGCGTTCAGACCGCGCTCGGAATCATGCCGAGAGACGAACTTGAAGCGGAAATATACCGTGTGTTCGGAAAGCTCAGGGGAAAAAGGTGGATTTGCTGCACAACTCAGTTCGTACAGGAGCACTGCTCAATGGAAGATTTGATTTTTGCGTATGACCTGATATACAAGCTTGCCCGGGAATGATATCTGCATTTATTAATATATCCGAAACAATGAGTTTATATTGCGGTGATATAATCTGGAAATTAAGATTGCTGTATATACCGCGTATCCCGGTATGACAGACGAAAACAGTATATTTTCTTTGCAAAAGGAGAAATTTTGCCATGTTATCCAAAGATGAAGTCCGCGCAGCGATACGGTTTAAAAATCCTCCGAGACCTCCGAGAGCGTTTACCAAATGGTGGGGTGAGGGTCTTGGAGAGCAGTACGGAGCCGAACTTTCGCGTTTTGACAAATACGAGGAGGACGTTGTTGTCGTTCCTTTCCCATGCCCGAGCTTTACCGAGCGTGAGGACGGATTTTACTGGAGACTTCCGAAAATCGACCGCACACAGAAGGTAGGTCACGATGCAAACGCCGCACTTCCCGATTGGGATGACCTTCCCGCGCTCCTCGAAAATCTCCCCGACACAACCGCTCCCGGGCTGTTCGACGACGCAAAACGCATAGCCGACGCCGCACACGCCGAGGGAAAGTACGTTCTGATTCACCACTGGTCGCTCATGTACGAGAGAATCTGGAATTTCCGCGGAATGGAAAACCTGCTCATGGACTATTACGACTACCCGGACGAGGTTCACGCACTTCACCGCGCTGTTGCCGACACCGAAAAAAAGCTGCTGCTCCGTGCGATAGAAGAGGTAAAGCCCGACGGATATATGATAAGCGACGACCTCGGCGGACAGAAATCGCTTATGATGAGCCCCTCCACGTTCAGAGAATTCATCAAGCCGTATTACACCGAGATATGGGGTCTGGCGCGCGAGTATGATATTGACCCGTGGCTCCACACCTGCGGCAGTATTACCGAGATAATCGGCGACTTGATCGATTGCGGGCTTTCCGTTCTCCACCCGATTCAGAAGCACACGATGGACTGGGACGAAGTGGCAGAAAAATGGAAGGGCAGGATTGCGTTCCTCGTCGGAATGGATGTGCAGGACACACTGATAAACGGCTCGCCTGAGGATGTGCGCCGCGAAGTACGTCTCATGCGCGACACATTTGATTCGCCCGAGGGAGGCTTCCTCTACGCCGCCGGAAACGGAATCGTGGGAGGTACTCCGATTGAAAACATAGAGGCGTTTTTATCGGAATGCCTGACCTACCGCAACTGAAAATAATACAAAAAAATCCCGCGTCGGAGATGAATGCAAACTCAGTCCGATGCGGAATTTTTGTTTTTCAAGGATGATTACCTCAGCACCATCCGAATCGCCCACAGCTGCATCCGCTTCGGCAGGAGATTCAACAGAAGCAGGAGCGGGTTGCGGTTGATGCTGTACGCAAATGCGGGACTGCGTTTTTTGAGAATCCGCGCGACTTTTCCGGCAATTTTTTCAGGCGGGATGCATCTCGCTTCCACACGGTTTACGATTTTCCTGAACCGGTCGGCGTTGCAGCTGTACAATTCGGTCTTTTCGCAGAATCTTTCCAGCGCATCGGTTGAAACGCCGAGCATTCCCGTTTTAACAGCCCCTGCGCGAAGAACCGAAACCGAAATCCCCAGAAGCTGCAGTTCCATG
>JBJFHS010000012.1:0-24936 GCA_051893885.1 Eubacteriales bacterium | reverse complement strand
GGAGAATGTCCTCCAAATCTGCATCATAAAACCGCCCGGTTTCATGCACGCGCCGCCATCATAACAAGAGAGCCGACAACCGTGACTACACTTGACGCTATCTGCACAAGGTCGGTCGAAAGAGTTGAGTTGATCGTGTCGATGTCGTACGATATGCGTGAAATTATATCTCCCGTCTGGTTTGTGTCGAAGTATCCGACCTTCATCCGCATGAGTTTTGAGAAAATGTCCTCCCTCATGTGTCTGACGATTCCGCGCGAAAGGTTTATCATCACGACCTGCAATAGATACGCCAGCGCACTTGAGATAAAGTACGCAAGAATCATGAGCACGCATTTTACCGCTACGAGTTCAAAATCCGCTTCCCCCGGGCCGATTCCAATGGCGTCTATGGCTTCACCAGAGAGCTTCGGGCCGATGAGAGAGAGCAGGTTTGAAATTACTGATATTGCCAGTGCCGCAAGATAGCCCCACTTGAAGCGGTACATATATTTTCCAAGGCGGAGCAGCACCTTCAGCTTCTTTTTTGAAACGTTGCCGACGACCGTATCCTCTGGCCGCGTGGCTTTTGGGCCTCTATTCAAGCAGAGCACCTCCCATCTGTGAATCACTGATTTCCCTGTAGAGCGGACAGGTTTTCATAAGCTCCGAGTGCTTTCCGCTGCCCGTGATTTTTCCGTCTTCAAGGACTAAGATAAGGTCGCCGTGCATTATCGACGAGATTCGCTGAGCTACGATGACGAATGTGGTCTCTCCGCAGTAGTTTTCGCGTATTGCGGCGCGCAGTCTTGCATCGGTTGCGTAGTCAAGCGCACTTGAGGAGTCGTCGAGAACCAGAATTTCCGGCTTACCCGCGAGGGCACGGCTTAAAATGACCCTCTGCTTCTGACCTCCGGAGAGGTTGGCACCCTTAATCGACAGCTCAAAATCGAGTCCTCCCGGCTTTTCTTCAATGAACGGCATTGCTTGAGCGTGCTGTGCTCCCCGCAGAATTTCCTCGTCCGACATTTCGCGCCCGAAAGCTATGTTTGTCCGTATTGAATCCGCAAAGAGGAAGTCGTTCTGGAACGCAGCGCCGAACTTTTTCGATATTTCATCGCGGCTCATGGAACGCACGTCAACCCCGTCGAGGAGAATTCTTCCGCTGTCGGCATCGTACTGGCGCATCATCAGTGCGATAAGCGTGGATTTTCCAGCACCCGTCGGACCGATTATACCGAGAGTTTCATTTTCGTAGAGCTTGAAGCTGACGTCGTCGATGTCGTTTTTCACCCCGTTATAGGAGAACGAGACGTGCTCAAACTCAATTTTCGGAACTCTGCCGCCGTTTTCGGGAGCTTTTTTCGGCAGGCTTTCGTCAGCTTCCATGTCGTATGGGGTGTCCAGAACCTCGCCGATACGGTTAGCCGAAGCTATTCCGCGCGACGACATGACGAACATACGGGTGACGCTCATAAGCGCATTAAGTATAATTGTAAAATACGAAGTAAAAGCGATAATTTTACCCGTTTCCGACACCCCTGAGTTCACACGGACAGCTCCGACCGCGATGACAGCCACAAGACCGAGGTTCAAGAACAGGTTCATGAGCGGGCTTGTCAGACCCATTGTGAGGGCGGCTTTTTTCTCCGCGCGGTTGAGGTTTTTGTTGGCGGCATCGAAGCGCTCTTTTTCGCTTTCTTCCTTGCCGAGCGCCTTGATGATTCTGACACCCTGCGCGTTTTCACGTACCACACGGGTCATGTTGTCGGTTTCAACCTGCTGGGTGTTGTACAGCGGCACGCCTTTTTTTGTGATTGTCACCACAGCGACAGTTATGAACGGCATGACCGCGATGAGAACAAGGGTCAGAACCGGCTCAAGGGTGAACGCGACGATAATTCCGCCGATAAGAAGGCATGGAGCGCGAACCCCGAGACGCTGAATCATTCCGACCATCTGGTGGATGTTATATGTATCGGACGTCAGGCGCGACTCAAGCGAGGGAATGGTAAACCTGTCAATCTGCCGCGCCGAAAGGTACGAGATACGATTGAACAGGTCGTTCCGTATTTTTTCGGTTGTGTCGCGCGCAACTCTCGCCGCTATTCGGTTGGCCCCGATATTTCCGAGAATTGCGAGAACGGAGCAGACAAGCATCAATAGTCCGCACAGATAGATGTTCACCTTTGACCCCGTCGGCACGACATCGTCAATGATGAACGACAGCAGCATCGGGATGAACAAATCCATTATCGTTCCGCCGAACTTTATCGTAAATCCGAACAGCATTTTTCTGAAAAAGGGCTTGACGTATGAGTATATGTATTTCAAATCCTTTCTCCACCTCCGTTTTGACTGTACTTCAAACAAATTTTAACAGTCTTAATTATTAAAAAAAATCTGCGATATTTTAATTATACCATATAATGTCGGGTTATGCAACCTCGGAAAAAGAAAACCGCCGCGAGTTTTTAAAAAATAATTTGCCGCACACAATAATTCCTGAATTTTATGTTTTCTGACTCTGTTTCCATACAGTACATCTTGTCGTTTTGCAAAAAAAGTGATATAATAAAACAAAAAAACAAAAATTGAAAGGAAAAAAAGTTTTATGAAAATTCTTGTCATAGGCGGTGTCGCAGCCGGAACAAAAGCCGCAGCCAAACTGAAACGCTGCTGCCGCGATACTGAGGTCAGAATTCTGACAAAAAGCAGTGACATATCCTACGCCGGATGCGGTCTCCCGTATTACATAGGCGGAGATATCGAGGACAGAAGCGAGCTCATCGTCAACACCCCGCAGAAGTTCTCCGCTCTCACCGGCGCCGAGGTCGTAACCGGATGCGAGGTCACAAAAGTAAACCCCGCTGAAAAAACAGTCGAATACCGCCTTGCTTCAGGAGAAACCGGAGAGGAGAGCTACGACAAGCTCATAATCGCCTCCGGAGCCGCTCCGTTTGTTCCCGAAATCGACGGGGCAAAGTTAGAGGGCGTATTTACGCTCAGAACTCCCGAAGACGCCGTATCCATGCGCGAATATATCGAAAAAACCTCCGCCAAAAACGCAGTAGTGTGCGGCGCCGGCTTTATCGGTCTCGAGGCAGCGGAAAATCTGCTCGCACGCGGAATGAATGTCACTGTAATAGACGCCGCTGACAGCATTATGCCCGGCGCGTTTGACACGGAAATGTCCGCATATGCGAAAAAACAGCTCCAGAACGCCGGAATGAGAGTCCTCACCTCCGCGGGAATCGTTTCAATCGGCGGTGACACAAAGGCGAGCGAGGTCACAACAACCGCGGGCAAAATCCCGGCTGATATTGTTGTAATGGCTCTCGGAATCCGCCCCGCCACACGTTTCCTCGAGGGTTCGGGAATCGAAACCGTGCGCGGAACCGTTGTCGTCGACGAAAATATGCGCACCAACATCGACGATATATACGCCGTCGGAGACTGTGCTCTCGTAAAGAACGCAATCACCGGCAAAACGCAGTGGTCAGCTATGGGCTCAACCGCAAACATCACCGCGCGCCTTCTCGCAAAATCCATCTCGGGAGAGGCTTCTTCATATAAAGGCTGTCTCGGCACCGGCGTCGCGAAGCTGCTTAAAAACTTCAACTGCGGAAGAACCGGCCTGACCGAGCGCGAGGCTGTCGAATGCGGATACGACGCGGTTTCGGCTCTCTGTGTAGTTGACGACAAGGCGCACTACTATCCGGATTCATCCTCGTTCGTAATAAAGCTCATCGCCGACAGAAGCACAAAATTACTCCTCGGAGCACAGGTATTCGGCGCGGGTGAGGTTGACAAAATCACCGATATCGCCGTGACCGGAATCTCACTCGGTGCGCACATATATGACTTTGATACGCTCGATTTCGCCTATGCACCGCCGTTCTCCACCGCAATCCACCCGTTCGTCACCGCCTGCTACGTGCTTGAAAACAAGATCGACGGCGTTATAGATTCAATCACCCCGAAGGAATACGCTCTCGGCGCGGCAAAGGGATATACGGTCATCGACGCTCAGCCGGAAGCTAAAATTCCCGGTGCGAAGTGGGTCGACATCACAAAGGCTGACGGCGGCATCGAGGGAATCGCAAAGGATGAAAAACTCCTCCTCGTATGTACAAAGGGCAAGCGCGCGTACTTTTTGCAGAATCGCCTGAAGCACGCCGGATATACTAATACCAAGGTTCTCGAGGGCGGCGTGTTCTTCAACACGGTGAAGGTCGAGAGAAAGGGCGGAAAGCTGCCTCCCGAGGAAATCAAGCGCGTCAAGGGTCTCGGATGCTTACAGGACAAGAGATACGGCGACGTATTCAATGTCCGCGTGATCACCCGCAACGGCAAGCTGACGACTGAGGAACACAGAAGCGTTGCCGAAGCTGCACACCTCTACGGCTCGGGCGAAGTCACAATGACCACACGACTCACCCTTGAGATTCAGGGAGTGCCGTACGACAGACTTGATGAGCTGTTCACCTACCTTGCCGACCACGGACTCGAAACCGGCGGAACAGGCTCAAAGGTACGCCCCGTAGTTTCCTGCAAGGGCACAACCTGCCAGTACGGACTTATCGACACGTTCGAGCTGTCCGAAAAGCTGCACGAAATCTTCTACAAGGGATACCATGGCGTCACACTCCCGCACAAATTCAAGATAGCTGTCGGCGGATGTCCGAACAACTGCGTAAAGCCCGACCTCAACGACCTCGGAGTCATCGGACAGAGAATTCCCGAAATCGACCTCTCCAAGTGCCGCGGCTGCAAGGTCTGCCAGGTTGAAAAGGGATGTCCCATCAAGTCTGCGTCTGTAGTCGACGGAAAGATAACAATCGACACCGAAAAGTGCAACCACTGCGGCAGATGCGTCGGCAAGTGTCCGTTCGGCGCGGTGAACGAAGAAGCAACCGGCTACAAGGTCTACGTCGGCGGAAGATGGGGCAAGGCTGTGGCTCAGGGAACACCTCTCGGAAAGATATTCAGAAGCGAGGAAGAAGTCATAGATATCGTCGAAAAGGCAATAATATTCTTCCGCGACGAGGGCATCACCGGCGAGAGATTCTCCGACACAATTGCGCGTCTCGGCTTTGACTACGTCGAGGACAAACTGCTGAACGGCAAAATCGACAAAGAAGAAGTTCTGAAAAAGAAAGTTACCGGAGGAGCAACCTGCTGATGAAGCAAAAAATCACGTCCGTTCTCGCCGCTGTGCTGATACTCACAACACTGCTTAATTCATGTAATTCCGGCACGTCGGAGAACACGGCAATAAACGAAAACACTCAGACAGCGCAGTCGTCAGAAACGATATACCCATATACCTTCACAGACAGCGCGGGAAATGAAGTCACCCTCGAAAAAAAGCCCGAAAACGTCGCGGTAATGTTCTCGTCTTTTGCCGATATCTGGAAAACAGCCGGCGGTGAGGTCAGCATAACGGTCGGCGAGGCGGTCGAGAGAGGCTTTGCCGACAGCGGAGTCACGCTCATCGACGAGGGCTCGGGTCACTCTTCAATCGACAACGAAACCCTGATCAACGCCGAACCCGACCTCGTAATCGGAACGACTGACTACGAATGTCAGGTAAGCACCGCCGAGCTCTGCCGTAATGCGGGAATTCCGTCGGCGTCGTTTCAGGTCGAGAGCTTTGACGACTACCTCGGGGTGTTGAAAATCTTCTGCGACCTCACCGGAGAAACCGAACGCTACGAAAAATACGGCACCGAGGTCGGAGAGAAGATAAAAAATATTCTTTCTGCGGTCGAAAATATGAAAACCGGCTCGCCGAAGATACTGTTTGTCCGCGCAGGTTCGTCCGCAAAGTCAACCAAAGCGAAAAACACCGATGACAACTTCGCCTGCCGTATGCTGTCCGAGCTGGGCTGCATCAACATCGCGGACACGGACAGCACCCTCTCAGCGGAATTGAGCCTTGAAGCAATAATCGAAGAAAATCCCGAGCATCTGTTCATCACAACGATGGGCAGCGAGGAAGCGGCGAAGGACTACATGAATTCACTGCTTGAAAGCGAGGGATGGCGTGAGCTTGACTGCGTAAAAGCCGGAAAATATTACTTCCTGCCGAAGGATCTGTTCCACTTCAAGCCGAATTCGCGCTGGGCTGAAGCCTACGGTTACCTCGCCGACATCCTCTATCCCGCATCGGAATCATGAAAAGACGGACTGCCGCAGTCGGTACGGTTCTCGTTCTGCTTCTCGCCGCCGCGATTTACTGCGGACTGAGATACGGCAGCGTCGACCTCTCATTCTCCCGGATAGTCGAGGCTATGCGCGGAAATGACAAATCGGCCCGGGTGATTCTGCTTGATTTAAGACTTCCCCGTATGCTTTCGTCACTTCTCGGCGGTGCGGGTCTGGCGTGTGCAGGACTGATTCTCCAGACAATCACCGATAACGACCTCTGCGCCCCGAACATCATCGGCGTGAACTCGGGAGCGGGACTGGCGGTCATGATCACGCTGAGCCTGTTTCCGATGGCGTGGAGATATCTCCCTCTGTCGGCATTCTTAGGCGCGGCTTTGGTTACATTTGTAGTGCTGACAATCTCGCGCTTCGGCGGTTCGTACGAGCAGAAATCAACGCTCGTTTTAGCCGGAGTTGCGGTTTCGTCGGTCATGAGCGCGGGAATCTCGTTTCTGTCACTGAAATACCCCGATGTACTGTCGTCATATACGGCGTTTTCGGTAGGCGGCTTTTCCGGCGTAAAGATGCAGGAGCTCCCCCTCCCCGCCGCGATAATAGCCTCAGGAATAATTCTCTCCTACATTTTCGCCCCTAAAATCGGGCTTTTATCACTCGGCGACGACACCGCTTCATCACTCGGCGTATCGGTCAGGCGCGTTTTCATCCTGAGCATAGTCATCGCAAGTGCGCTCAGTGCCGCAGTGGTGTCGTTCGCGGGTCTTCTCGGCTTTGTCGGTCTGATAGTACCGCACATCGTCAGAAGGCTCGTCGGCAGCGATTTCAGGCGGTGCATTCCCTTCTCTGCCGGATTCGGTGCGGTGCTCTGCGCGTTTTCCGACGTAATCGGACGGGTAATTATCGCCCCGAACGAGCTTCCCGCGGGCATCATCATGTCTCTCATCGGCGCGCCGTTCTTTATTTTCCTGCTTGTGAAAAGGAGGCGGGCGAGATGATAGAGCTGAAAGACGTCTGCACAGGCTATGGCGGCAAAAAAATTCTGAATTCGGTCAGTTTTACGGCATCAGGCGGCGAAATAACGGTGATTCTCGGCAAAAACGGATGCGGAAAATCGACTCTGCTCAAAGCGGTCTCGGGAAACCTGAAATACTCCGGCAGCATAACGCTCGACGGAAGCGAAACCGGAAAACTCAAGCCCCAGCAGCGTGCTAAAATGCTCTCCGCCATGCCGCAGATGCTTCGCTCCCCGGGGATAACGGTGCGCTCTCTTGTCTCGTTCGGACGTCAGCCGTACACCGGAATCTGCGGAATCCTCTCAGAATCAGACCGGGACATTGTCGGGAGAGTGATTGACGAGACGGGACTATACCACCTCGCTGAAAAACGGCTTGACCAAATCTCCGGCGGCGAGCTGCAAAAGGCGTACTTCGCCATGCTTATCGCGCAGGACACGCCGAACTTAACCCTCGACGAGCCTTCCTCCCACCTCGACGCGGAATATCTCGGGTGCATGACGGATTTTCTCGCCTCCGCAAAGAACGCCGGAAAAGCAGTCCTCGCAGTTTTCCACGACATAAACTATACTCTGTCAATCGCGGACAAAATCGTTTTCATCGGCGGCGGAGGGGTGATTTTCTCCGGCAGCAGGCAGGACTTCATCGAAAGCGGAACTGCCGAAAAACACCTCGGACTCAGGCGTTACGTCTGCCATGACGAAAACGGAGCTGAGAGAACATTCTACCAGTAACAATAAAACAGTGACAAAAAACTCCGATGCGGCAAAATAAAGCAGCAAAGGAGTTTTTGTTATGTCAAAAATATTTGTAAGTTTATGCGATGTCAGTTACTCCGCGTCCCTGACCGTGTACCATACGAAGTCGTTCGCCGGAATCACAACCTCAATCTCGGCGCAGTAGTCGCGTGTGAGCCGGAATTTCTGCGGATCTTCGCCGAAGCGTGAGATTACCGCCGTGTTTTCGATTCCGGTGTAATATAGCGGAAGCCTTATTCTGCGCCGGATTTCAGTGTCGAGCGGATTGAAGAACACCGCCATTCCCTTTTCCTCCAGCCGCGGATTCACATGGATATAACCGTCGTAGTCCCTTCCGTCTGCGCGCCTGATGTGGATTGCAGGACTTTCAAAAATCGCTCTGTGCGCCTTGTACACCCCGATGCTGTCGGCAACCATCTTTTTCGTTTCGTCGGTATCGTAAAGGCGCATTCCGCGGTACGAAGCCTGAACTCCCGCCATGAGGTTGTTGTTCAGCATCATCCTGTAGTGGTCGATGTGTTCGCAAAGCGGTTCGATTGTTGCAGCTTCCCCTCCGCCGTGATACTGAGTCAGCGGCACAAACATCCATCCCATTGTGGGGAGCTTTTCGTATGTGCCGTCGTGAATGTTCTGCCGCGCGAGGATGACCTGCTGTTCACGCGGCAGAGACCAGTTGACCTCCTTGTAGCCCATTCCGCACTTGTTGTTTCCCGAGAGGTAATAGTGGTCGGGGACATTTAAGTAAATACCCTTTTCCTTGCACCACGAGTAAAGCTCGGTTATCGCCATGAGCTGCGTGTACTGCGAATCCTCGTAACACTCGTGACCCGGGTGTTCGGTCGAGCGGCAGTAGTCCCCCGGATATGAGCCGTCGTGCTCGAGGACGTCAAAGCCCGTTTTTTCGAGGAACGTGCGTATGTTTTTCATGTACCTGATACCCCATTCGCTTCCAAGACACGGCGAGTTTCCGAATATTATGTTTTCCGCCACAACGTTGTTCTCTTTGTCGATATCACGCGAGGCAAGCAGGGAGTATCCGCCGATTTCGATGCCCTTTGAATGTGCGTAGTCGGCGATTTTTTTGAATTTCGCGATGTTCCCGTCAGACACATCCTCCATGTTGAGCCCGCTTCCGAACGACAGGATAACCATCTCAAAGCCCGTCTCAACGCACTGGTCTATTCCGGCGGCGATTGTGTCAAAGTCCGTCGAGATTATATGCACGTAAATCGGGTTTTCGGTCGTCCACGGCGCGAGCTTTCTGTAGAATAAATCTGTCTGAAGCATACGCCTGCCGCGGTCGTTCTCGTCATAGAGCATTAGGTACGCGTAATATGACTCAAAAGTTTCGCCGTTTTTGATTTTCCTGTGAGGTCCGATGGGCGGCTTCGACACAAGTAAAATCGGATAGTGCGACATATAGTCGATCTGCGACGTGTATTCGGGGTCTTCCTCGTACCTGAACGTCGGCGTGATCGTGTTTTCGATACTGGACAGAGCGAAAATATTTCTCGACTGCGGCGTCACGTTGCTTACCTCAAGAGTACCCATGTCGTGCTCCGTCAGCGCGAGAATTTCCGCCTCAAACTCGTTAAGACGGATATCGCGGCCGCTTTCGTTCACTATTTCAAAGGATTTTCCGAAGGTGGGCATATTGTCGAAAAGCTCGTACCTGACGCAGATTCTGATTCCGCTCAGCTCCGGCCTGTCGGATTCAAAATACGCCCTCAGGCAGATTCCATCCGGCGGATATTTTTCCTCTGCGGCCTGCCTGCGACGCTTCCAGACGATGCTTCTCTCAATCGGGGCGGTCGTATAGCGCGTGAAATGAAAGCCGTCGCCCGGTCGGAATTTTTCGTACCACGATTTTTTCATGAATCCGTGCTCAAACTGACCCGAAACTCCGCCGACTGGGTATTTCGTGCCGTCGATGGTCACAGTGATTTCGGGCTTGATCGAGCGAAGGAACTGTTCTCCCGAGAGAAGATTCGTCATGCTTACGCACGCAAAATCCGGCCTGACGATGAACCTCCTCTGCGCAAGTCCGTTCGAGAGGACAATTTCACCGTCTTCTTCGTACACCTCCGCCTTATACGCATCACAGCAGGTGAGATAATCGTTTTTGTAGAACATAATTTTACTCTCCGTTAAGTCTGTATTGTTTTCGGTTTAATATATAATTGTAATCTTTTTCCAAGTGCGGCAAGGATATTATATCGGAAAACATATAATATGTCAATGGCACGGACACAAAAAAACCGACACCGTTTAAAGTCCGATGCCGGAGTTTTCGTATAATTTGCTATCTTGCGTTTATTTATGTATGTTTTTGTGTCGTTTTATCAGACGATATCCGCGCCGAACGGGGAGAGAGCGAGCTTCGCCATCTTGAAGCACTGCTTTCCGAACGGAATTCCGATAATGGTCAGGCAGAGCAGCAGACCGTTGCACACAGCCGACAGCGCGAGAGGAATGCCGCTCACAATCAGCCAGATTACGTTTGCGATGAGTGAGACCGCGCCTCCGCCGTAACGTATCTCCTTACCGAACGGAAAAAACGCGAGGGAGGCGAATTTAAAGCACTGCACTCCAATCGGAATTCCGACTATCGTAATACACCACAGCAGACCCGCAAGACTCCATCCCAGCCCCTGCCAGATTCCGCCGAAGATAAACCAGAGAATATTTCCCAGACAGCTCATAACGCCGCCTCCTTTCGCTTTTGTTCTGCTTATGTCAATTGGTTTTGTTCTTTTGTAATTTTTCCCTCTCGATGGATTTTTTGATTTTAGAATAAATAATCATTCCGCCGACCGCTATTATCGCCGAAACAGCAATAATCACCGCCGCAAAGACGTAGTTTCCGCTCGAGAGTGCGTCGCCGCTTACTGTGGAGGAGACAATGGACGGAATCCGCGCAATCATCGTTATCAGAATGAACGAGACATAGTCAATTTTCGACAGTCCGGCGCAGTAGGTCAGAATATCCTTCGGCGTTCCCGGGATAAAAAACAGTATGAACATCATTCTGAACATATTTCCCGTGTCGCTGAAGAACTTTATCGACTCAATCTTCGACTGCGGAATGAATAAATCCAGCGCGCGCCGCCCGAATTTTCGTATAATGAAAAAAACTATCGTCTGTCCGAGAGCTATTCCAACGAGCGCGAGAATTGTGCCGCCGAACCAGCCGAACGCATATCCCGCCGCTATTTCAAACGGCTCTCCCGGGATTATCGCCGCGAATACCTGCAATGCCGTCATCAGAACGAATATAATATCTCCCCAGACTCCGTGGGAGGCGACCCATTCCTTGAACATTCCCTTGTCGTCGAGCATCGAGATAAACGGCTTGCCCACGTAAACGAACAGCAGTATCAGCAGTCCGATGTAGACCGCGGTAAAAAGGCACGCGACGGCACGCTTCTGATTCAGAGTAAGTTTTCGTTTCATTTTCTGCTTCTGTGCTGATGATACCATTTTTCCTCCTTACGCGGTCATTTTGCCGTTCAGACAGAGAATCGGAGGTGTCAGCTCACGCACGTCACCGAGCTCTCCCATGTACACCATATTAACCTCCGGGATTTTGAGCAAATCATAAGGGTGCATCAGAGAGGAGTGCTTCGGGAGCTTCACGTGACAGCACTCGGCGAGAATTTTTGATACAAACTGAGAGCAGAAAAAGTGGTTGCGGAACTCGTACCTGATGCGGAAGGAGCACAGAATCAGCCCGAGGATGGAGTACCTCAGCTCACCTCGCCGGCACATCATCTCATCGACGTAATTCTTTGCCGCATAGTATGTTCTGTCGTCTACGGAAAGCGAAAGAAGCGCACACGGCATTCGGCTTCGTTTTTTGTAGAATCCGCGTCTTATGTTTTCCTCGGTCAGTCCGGCGGGAAGCGGTATGTTTGCGTAAAATCTCGCGAAGGAGTACATCCTGTCGAGCGTGTCGTCAAATGCAATCGACGCGTGTGTGAACGGCTCGTGAGTAAATATTCCAATCAGCTTTGATATCACGGTATCTGATCGGGTTAGTATTATGTATATATTCTTCATTTTATTCGTGTCCTGTGGGAATTCCTGAATTACACGTTTATTATACTACCCGATATAATTAAATACAATAAAACGCCAATTAAGATACGGCTTATTAATATTAAAAAACAATTAGAAAAAACAAGAAAACCGCCCGAATCACTGAGCGGTGTTTTCCCTTTCCCTGAAAAATTCGTCGCAGTAGGCGTTCCACTTTACCTCATATTCATCGTGAGGCAGGAGAATCAGGTCACGCGGAGTAAAAATCCCCCGTCTGTTAGCCTCCGCAACAAAATCGAATATGTAACTGTCAGACTCGGACTCAACGGCAAGAACGGAGTCAAAGCCCATCTCACAGGCAAGGTACAGCCTCGTGTGACCGTCGAGAGAGATTGTTTTCCCTCCGCTCCGCAGAATCTGCAGCACAATGTCGTCGCCGCATTTGATGAAACCGCGCAGAGCATCAGCCTTGTCTCGGTCGACAAAAAACTGCGACGGCTGAATATCGTCGAGCTTTACACGAATTCTCTCAGCATCCGGAAGAATCAGCAAGGGAGAATTGTCCTTTGAGTAAAATTTTGTGATTTGCGGTGCATAAAACCGAAATTCTTCGATCAATTCTTCAAAAAAGTTCGGATTCTCACCGTATACAACCGCGCTGTCGCATGAAATTATCTTTACCTCATACGGCATCTCCGCGCCCGAATGATCACCGATCAAAAAGCCTCCGTGCTGTCTCAGAACCTCTGGTGAAAAGCGCGGGTCGGTGTAGCTGTTGATTCTTTTAATTTCCATACAGTATTTATTTTTTAGTAATTCTGGCAATTTTCGTTTTTTTATGATATACTTATACGCGATATATAATTTCTATGGAGAAAACAAAATGAACATTACACAAAAAATTGAGGAAACCGCACTCGAAAGCAGCTTTACAGAGGCAGGTTATGTCGACGTCGGCAGTATAAAATTTTACCCGGAGGTCAGGGAAATCTGCGCGGGAAACGGGTGCCGGCATTACGGAACTTCATGGGCGTGCCCTCCGGCAATCGGTACACTGGAGGAATGCAGGGAACGCGCCTTGAGATATAAAAATATGCTGCTGTTTTCCAGAAAATACGAGCTTGAGGACTCATTCGATTTTGAAGGAATGACGGCGGGTATGTCCGAGTTCAAAAAAACGGTCGACATATTTGAAGATAATCTGAAAGGCGTGCTGAGCGACTATCTTCTCCTTTCAAACGAGGGCTGCGGCAGGTGCAAATCATGTACATATCCGACCGGCCCCTGCCGTTTTCCCGAAAAGCTTCATCATTCTCTTGAGGGATACGGCTTCATCGTCAGCGAGCTCGCGAAAGACGCGGGAATCCGATACAACAACGGAAGCAACACAGTGACATTATTCGGTGCGCTTCTGTTCAACTGCGAGGAACAGTAATTCCCGTGTAATTTCAGACAGTCCTTCAGAACTTTCCGCTTCTGCCTCCGTGCGACCTGCCCGAGGACGAGGTGTGGATAGTTCCTCCGCTATGTTGAGGCCTGCTCTGTTCGGTCTGACGCGGAGTCCGTGATACGTTGCGGTACAAAAAGAATTCGTTTGCCCGGCGGACATTCAACGAGTCGCGCACCACGTAATTCGACGCCGCAGAGTTTTGCCGGACTGTTTTCATCGAGGATTTCATCGCCCCGACGCTCACAAAACCGACAATTGCGCCGATGACGAGGGAAATCACGATTTTATTGCCGATTCCCATGCCTTCGCTCTCTTGTGAGCCGTACCCGTTGTGATAATCATCGTAAATGTATCCGTCGTCGTGTGTAGCGTAATATTCAAGCGTGTTCTCGACGCAGGATATGTATTTCTCAAAAGCAGCGGCATATTTTCCGTCCGAGAGGTCGCCTAAAATCATGTCGGCTATCGCGTCGATATCGTAATCCCCGAAGTAATACGTGCCGAGTCCGCAGGTTGAAATTGCCCAGTCCCTCTCGCCCATCGACACGAGCAGGAGAATTCCCGAGAAGTCCTCGTCCCTGCCGTAGCCGTTTTCGTCGTAGTAATCGTCGGCGAATGACTCTGCGCTCTTGTATCCGAGCGAATCGTTTGTGACAATGACAACGTCAAAATTGTATTTTTCACTGACTCTTTCGAGGGAGGCGGAAATCTCCTCAGCTTCTCCGCTGCTTAAAAGATGCGAGCTGTCGTCAAGGAGCGGCGGATAATTGTAGGCGAGCGCCGAAAAAGTCAGAGCAAGTACAAAAAACATCGTCAAGACAAGGCCGAATGCGCATTTTACAGACTTATTCTTATATAAAACAAACATTTTACACCTCCGTCTCACAGACAAAACAGTGTCACAAGGAACACGCACGCCGCGGTTATTGACGAAATCAGCGCAAAGTATTTCCAGTATTTGCCTTTGTCAACAGGCAGATCTCCGACGAATTTACCCGTCTGACCGTTCATGGCGAAGGTGTATTTCTGTCCTTCAAAGGTGGTTGTCAGCATCCATACGGGGAGCAGCGCGTAACTGACCTCACCGCCGCGGACCTTAATGCTCGACTGTTCGGGAATGACCGACGAAAAGCCCAGAACCGTTGAGGCAAAGGCGGCTGCGGTTGAGTTTTTGATTCTCTCGTTGGCGCGGTTTTCGCAGTCCTCTGAGGAGATGTCGTATTTGTCAGCGAAAAAGCCGGAGAGATACGCCGTTTTGAAGTCGACTGCCGAGCTGTAATCGAACGGTTCGATTGATTCCATAATGTCATTTGCCATTTTAGCGGAGCCGTCGACGGGAACCTTGTCGAAATCGAGTGTGCCCGAGCGAATAACGCGGTAGTGCGACGTCTCGTGATAGTTGAATTTTGCGTCTGACCAGAATCGGTTTCGCGTGGCGTGATACCTCAGGTCGGCGTCGGCTTTGCAGCTGTAGAGCCAGAACGGGACATATATTCCTTTGATTTCGTCAATCCGATTTTCCTCCGAAAACGAGTCGGGCAGAAGTTTTTTACCTTTGTAGTAATTTGTAAGCGCATCCTTGGCGGCCTTTTTGTCGAGCCTGAACGGCAGAACGAGGTCGGGCTTGAGCATACCCGAGACGTTTTGCGACATCACAACCTGATTTCCGCAGAATGGGCAGCTTGACGCGGCTGTGTTTTTGTCGCATACGATTTCGCCGCCGCAGGAATTGCATATGTACGTGACGAGCGCGTCTCCGTTTTCATCGGTGTCGATCCGCTCCTTTTTTTTCGCATCCCACTCAATCGAGTCTTCGTCGAGTTTGTCGCCCACCTCGCCTAAAACTGCGGCTACATCGAACTCCGAATCGCAGAATGGGCATTTCATCTGCTGTGAGGAAGGGTCAAACGATATGCTTCCCCCGCAGTTCGGGCATTTATATTCAAGTAATTCTGACAATTTTTTTCTCCCGTCTGAATTCATTTTTTATAGTATATCATTTTTTCGCCCCGTTATCAATCGCATAAGACGGTATTTTTGTTAAATTTAGATGAGAAATCCGTGTGAAGCAGAAAA
The DNA here is from genome assembly GCA_051893885.1 of Eubacteriales bacterium. Taxonomy (GTDB): domain Bacteria; phylum Bacillota; class Clostridia; order Oscillospirales; family CAG-272; genus UMGS1696. The sequence continues at coordinate 9,451 of JBJFHS010000012.1, read as the reverse complement.
ATAAAAAGATACAGTCATAAGCCGTACAAAGTAAAAGAATCAGAAATCGTGGCGCAAAACGGCGTAAAGTGTTGAAAACTCAGATTTTTTTGCCTTTCATATTGATATTACGGGTGCAAATGTGTTATAATTAATTGAAATAATGTATAAAAAGTGATATCAATAATTTACGGATAATGAGGTGATGGGAAGTGGCAAAATGCTATAACTGCGGCTGCGAGATTGATTCCGAAGACAAAACGAGACTTTGTGATAAGTGCAAAAGAATAATGCTTCCCTTTGTCAAGTTCATGGATGCGTCAACTTCATCGGCGGTGAGACGGCTTGTTTCAAACGAAAAAAACCTGAAAAACGCGGGAGTAACCGATGACGGCATGGAATACCTCCTCAGGATCTGCGAGATTCACGACAAAAAAAAGCTCCGCGAGAGAGAGGAAAGAGAGGCAAAAAAAGCCGCCGAAAGCGTTGTTCCTGAGGAAATCATCGAGGAAAAGGACTACAGCGAGGTCGAGCTTCCAATGGACGCCCCTCTCAACCTGATAAAAGAGCAGTACGGTACGTTTTTGCCCGCCGCCGAGATAGTTCTGATTGCAGCGGGAGCGGCGCTTCTCATCTGGTCGGTTTACAGATGCATCGCCGACAAAACCTTTGACGTCTCAACTCTTGCCGCCTCGTTTGCCTCACTTGCGGGTGCTTACGGAGTCGACGTTCTGCGAAAAATCAAATCGGACATAGATGAGATAAAAAAACGCTTCAGATAAGCAAAAACAAACTCCACTACAGTTTAGTTCACTGCGGTGGAGTTTTTTGTCACTGTATTACAGTCACTGTTCGGTTTTGATATCCGCTACCGGCGTTACGACCGGCTTTCCATCAGCATCAAGCAGCGGAGTCAGCCCTCCGGCATATCCGTTGCGAACGAAAAGATAATTTACACCGGTCTCTCTGTCGACAAAAATCTGTCTCTGTCCATCGCCGAGTATCGGACTTCCTTCTGTTTTGACAACAATGAATCTGTTCTTGTCCACGATCAGACCTCAATGAGCTCTTTCGGGCAGTCGGTGAGGTTGCGCTTTCCGCCCTTTGTGACGAGAACCATGTCCTCAATCCGGCAGCCGTACTTGCCCTCGATGTATATACCGGGCTCGACCGTGACGATCTGACCGACCTTAAGCGTCTGCTCACCTGCTCCTCCGTTGAGACCGGGCTGCTCGTGTATCTCAAGACCGACACCGTGGCCGAGCGAATGACCGAAGCATCCCTTATATCCGGCGGAATCAATGATATCGCGCGCTATCCTGTCCATTTCCGCGTTGTTCGCACCCTCAGTTATCGCGTCGATTGCGGCGAGCTGCGCTTTCAGCACGGTGTTGTAGAGCTTCTTCATGTCCTCGTCAGCCTTTCCGACCACTATTGTTCTCGTCATGTCGGAGTGGTAGCCGTTTACCATTGCGCCGTAGTCCATCGTGAGGAAGCCGTTTTCGAGTCTGACCTTTCTCGGAACGCCGTGTGGTCTTGACGAAGCCGTGCCGGAGACGCAGATTGTATCGAACGAGGGCTTGTCGCTGCCGTGCTTTTTCATGTAATACTCAAGCTCAGCCGCAACCTCAACCTCGGTCATGTCGTGCTTTATTACTTTGACGATGTGTTCAAACGCGCCCTCAGCTATTTTCTGCGCGGCAAGGATGTTTTCAACCTCGTCGTCGGTCTTGTAGGAGCGGATTTCGGTGAACATTCCTCCGAGCGGCCTGAATTCAACACCCATTCCGTCGACGGAGCGCTTCAGTCTCTCAAACGATGCGCAGGTCATTCTCTGGTCCTCGTAGCCCATGACCTTTATATTGCAGTCGCGGACGATTTCCTGCACAGTCGGCTTGCCCGGGAGACACACCTCGATTGACGGGTCAGCCTCAGCCTTTGCCGCCTCGATGTATCTGAAATCCGCGAAAAGATAGGTCTTGCCGCCTGTGACAACGACGTATCCGTCCGGATTGTCAAAGCCTGAGACATAGAGGTGGTTTTCCGCAGAATTAACGTAAACGGCGTCAATTCCGTTTTTCTGCATCTCGCTTTTCAGTGTGTCGATTCGATTTGTGATAACTGACATTTTTATATTGATCCTTTCATTTTATCTTTTTGTTTTTCAAAAATTTTCTCATATACGGCCTCTCGATCCACCTCTTGAAGCGGAAAAACAGCGTGGTTTTGTCCTTTATCGGCGGGACGATGACGCAGTACATTCCGGCTCTGTTGGCGCAGGCGGCGTCGGTCAGCAGTTGGTCTCCGAGAAGCAATGATTCCTCCACCCCCGCACCGCAGTCCGCCATAGCCTGACGCAGCTTTTTCGTTTTCGGCTTTCCTGCCTTTGAGTAAGCCGTATATCCGAGTGCCGAATTGAATTTTTCCACCCGCTCTGCGTTGTTGTTTGAGACGAAAGCGACCCTTATGCCGTTTTCCTCCATGCTTCTGCACCATTTCACAACGTTTTCGGGCGGATACATATCGTCGTAGGTGGCGAGTGTATTGTCGATATCCGAGAAAATAAACCGCTTTCCGAGGCTTTTCATGTGCTCCGGAGTGAGCTCTTCAAATGCAGAATAATATTCGTCGGGGAGGAGCAGCTTTTCAAAAATCATTTTTTACCCTCTCTATAGCCGAAATCCGCTGGCTTAATGTGGGATGATTGTGCTCGAGGAACACTATCGCGGGGTGCGGATTGAGATCTCCCATGTTGTCGCGCGTCAGCTTTTTGAGCGAGCTGATGAGCGCATCTGAGCAGCCGTTTTCAGCCGCAAATCTGTCCGCACGGTACTCATACCTCCTGCCGAGGACTGACGCCGGAACATTCAGCAGCGTCATAAGCGGCGTCATCACCACCGACATAGCTGACACAAGGGCGAACATTACATTTGTCACTTCAAATCCGTAGTCAGCTGAAACTGCCGGAAGAAGCACGAGCGCGGAGATGACAAAAGTCAGGCAGAGCATCATAAACAGCGAATAAAGCGTCATTTTTGCGGTGTCCTTATGCCTGTAATGTCCAAGCTCGTGGGCGAAAACCGCTTTGATCTCGTCCGGCGAGTAGTTGTTCACAAGGTTGTCGTACAAAACGATGTTCTTGAACTTTCCGATTCCCGTACAGAATGCGTTGACCTTTGTCGTGCGGCGGGAGGCGTCCATTACATAAACCTCTCCGAGAGTGTAGCCGTTTTTCTCAAACAGTTCCGCAATCAACGCCCTGAGCTCACCGTCCTCGAGAGGAGTGAATTTATTGAAAATCTTCTGCATCGGGAGTGAAAGCGCGGAAACGGCGAGAGTGAACATCGCGAGAAAAGCGAAAACCGGAATGATAAAATATTTTCCCAAACCCCGGTAAAGAGAAACCGCAATTATATAAAGCCCGAGGTTGATTATCAGGTTCACGATGAGATTCTTGACAAAATCGAGGAAAAACGTCTTTTTGGTCGTCCGGTTGAAGCCGTATTTTTCCTCAATCACCATTGAGCCGTAATAGTCAAACGGGATGGACAGAAGTGAAATCAGGACGGTGTAAAGCGCAAGAGTGACAAACGACGCCGGTATGTTTCCACCGACTCCCTCTCCTCCGCCGAAAGATTCGACAAAGGCATAGTAAACCGCTGAGAAAACCTCTGTCGCGAACAGCAAAAGCGTAACGACAAACGTAAAAACAGATTCGACTGCCCCGAGCCGCGTGTTTTCAGCCTTGTATGCACGCCATCTCGAATATTCATCCGCGTCGTAAATATCGCACACATTCTCCGGCAGGGGCTTGTTCTTCCGGCTGTCGGCAAGCGCGAACATCACGATATCATATACGAAGGCGGCAATTATCAGTACAATAAAGATATATTTCGTCATTTAAGAATTCAAAAGAACCCACGGTAATAAAGTAAAACCCGTGAGTTCTTTATGCTTTCGGATAAGTTTATGATTTGTTTCTCACGGCAGACTTAAAGTGTCACGATTGTGCCGCTTTCGTCGCTCTTGTAGGAGTTCTCGAGAAGCTCGGTGAGCGCAATAGCGTCGTCGATTCCGAGATCTGCGGGAGAACCGGTCTTGTTGATGCAGGCGTCGACAAACTGCATGAGCGGTGACTCCTTGCCTCTCGGGAGGTCGGGCTTCACAAATCCGTTGAAGATGCCGGAGAGCTTCTTGCTCTGGAACTGTACATCCTCGCCGTGAGCTATCATTGAGCCCTCTGTGCCGTAGATTTCGATTGTCTGGGGAGAACCGACGGAGATGAATCCGGTTTCGCCAACACCGAGTGCGCCGCCTTCAAATTCAGCTACAGCAACAGCGTTCTCGTCAACCGGCTTTCCGTAGGGAGAAGTGAACATACCGGAAATTCTCTTCGGCTTGCCAAGGAAGTAAGCGAGCAGATACATCGGATGGCATCCAAGGTCCATCATTGCTCCGCCGGCAGCGTCCTTCTTCTCGAACCAGTAGTCGGGAAGCCAGTTTCCGGATACGCCGTTGTGCGCGTCTCTTACTCTTACGTATGTAACCTTGCCGAACGCGCCCTCGTCGAGCATTTTCTTTGCGAACTGTACGCTCGGTCTGCCTCTCTGAGGATAGCTGATTACAAATGTAACGCCTGCTTCCTCAACAGCCTTCTTGACGTCGAGACATTCTGCAACAGTCGGGCAGAGAGCCTTTTCGGTGAAGATGTGCTTGCCTGCCTTAGCCGCCTTGATGAGGATATCGTGGTGAGCGGTTGTGGGAGCGTCGCAGATCACAGCCTCGATGTCGTCTCTTGCAAGAAGAGTGTCAAGGCAGGGTACGAATTCGCAACCGAGCTCCTTAGCCCAGTTTTCGCCGCGCTCCTTGTTGTCGTCCCATACAGCGACAATTTCAACCTTACCGCTGTTTTTGAGCTGACCTGCGTATCCTCCGGCGTGTACGTGCCATTTAGAAAGCATAGCAACTTTTAACATGATTTTAAACCTCCGTTTATCAGGAAAATATTGTTTATTTTTGTTGGTTATTGATTACAAAGCGTATTCCTCGATGAAGTCCGCTATCGGTGTCGGGTCTGACAGTCCGTGCGGATGGTGACCGCAGCCTTTTTTAGAGGCGACATACAGCGGAACTCCCTTTTCGCGGTAGCATTTTTCAAGGACTATTCCGTTTTCATTGTACGGAACAACCTTGTCCTCATCACCGTAGACAAGCGCGGCGGGAATTCTGTGCTCGGCGAGAAAATCAACCTTGTCAATCGGGTGTCCGCGGTAGACAAGGAACGACGGAACATCGAATCCGTATGCGTCGACAAGCTCACACCAGCCCTCACCGTTTTCACCGAGAGCCTCTCCCGAGCCGAATCCCATGGGACAGCTGTAGAGATTCATCACCGGCGCGTCGAGGTAGAGAAAAGAGGTGTATTCGGGGTGTCTCGCCGCAAAATTGACGGAGCACAGTCCCCCGCAGCTCATTCCGATGCAGGTGAATTTTTTCTCAAGCCCGAACTCACCCGAGACAAAATCGGCAAACCGCGCCTTTAAGTCGGAGTCGTCGTCCGTACCCCAGCGCGTCCTGTTTTTGATGTAAGCGAGATGCCATCCGCGCCTGAGAAGCTCGATTTCAAGAGCCGGAAACGCGCCGAAATACTCCATTTTCATCATCCATCTCCGGCATGAACCGCTTTTCTCATTCGGAAAAACTATCAGAGCGTCCCTGCCTTCAAATTCAAAATTCGCCTGTCTGAAACCGCAGAATTCCGTATAGCTGTACTCCATAACAAAGCCTACCGTTTCTGTATAATTTAATTTTTAACCCGGTCTTTCCGCTATAAGTATATCAGTTTGTTCCATCAATGTCAATAAATTAACGCAGATTCTTATTAAAATAATGTGAGTTCGACGGTTGTATCCTCCACGTTAATATATGCGGATATGCGCTTTTCGCAATCACACAATCAGCGCGTAGTTTTCGATGTCGAGATAGCGGCCGAACTTTATGCCGACAGATGGAATCATTCCGCAGTAGGTGAAGCCGAATTTTTTGTGGAGCTTTGCGCTTGCGACGTTTCCCGATGTGATTACGGACACCACACAGTGCGTATCGGGGTCGTTTTTCGCCATTCCGATAATGTGACCCATGAGCCCGCCGCCGACGCCCATCCGCCTGAAGTCCGGGGAAACGTAAATCGACAGCTCAACCGTGGACTTATAGGCCTCCTTCGAGCGGTAGTCGGAAAGGCTCGCGTAGCCGGCAATTTTTCCCCCGATAACTCCGACGATAAGCGGATGGTTTCCGATGTTGTGGTTTTCAAACCAATCGTACCACTCGTCGGGCGTGCGTGGATTCAAATCAAGCGTCGTCACGCCGTTTATTACTTCGTAGTTGTAAATGTCAAGCAGCGCGGGAACATCCTCCCTTACAGCTTCCCTTATTTTCATCACTTCAGTCAATTCAGTCATTTCAGCCATCACCTGAGCCCTCTTTCGTAGTTTTCGGATTCCTTTCGCTTTTTTGCCGCCAGATTCAGCACCGCAAACGCGAATAATATGTAAAGTATAAGCCCGTACACCGGGAACGACGAAAGCCCGAACAGCTTTACTATTCCCCCGTAAATGAACGGCATCACCATGGACGCAAAATTAGCCGCCACCATCTGCGAGCTGATGACCGACTGCGATATGTCCTCACCGAAGCAGGATGGAGTCAGGTGTACAAGGTTGGGGTACATCGGTGCGTTGCCAAGTCCGATGAGAAACAGTCCGGCACAGGCGAAAACTGCGGGCAGCGGGAGCAGAATCAGCACCATTGCGGGAATGAGCGTGCCGAGCCCGAGTAATATTATTCTCCACGACGACAGCTTTACCGACAGCACGCCGGAGAGAAAACGCCCGAGAGCGATTCCCACAAAGTAAAACGTGATCATCAACGCGGCCCGGTCTGCGCTCAGATTTTTGCACTCAACCAGAAAGGTGCTGCCCCACGTTCCGCAGAGATATTCAATCGAGCACGAGGTGAAAAAGCACAGCCAGACGTTTCTGACAGACGAATTCCGACATAGCTCCCTCAGCCCGACATTCCGGGACGGCTTTTCTTCCCCTCCGGCCGAATCTGTGTGCCTGACCCTGCTCCAGAGCGGCAGAGTGAGTATCATTATGACGCAGAGGACAAGCTGAACAATTCCCGCGTTTCTGTAGCCAAGCTGCCAGACGCCGTATTTTTCAAGGGCCTTCGACATAAAAAACGGGCTTAATGAAACTCCGACGCCGTAGAAACAGTGGAGAAAGCTCATGTGCATGGCCTTATAATGAAGCGCGACGTAGGTGTTCATTCCCACGTCAATGGCACCCGCTCCGAATCCGAGGGGAATCGCGAAAAATATCACGGCGAATATGTTGTGCGACACCGAATAGCCGAAAAGACCGACAACAGTGAGCGCAGTGCTTACCGCCGCCACCTTTCCCGTGCCGAACCGGCTGATGATTTTTGAGCTCGCAGCACTGGAAATGATGCTGAACAGCGAAAACAGCGGAGTGAGATACCCCGCGACATCGACCGACAGACCGAATTCAAGGTGCATCACAGGCCATGCCGTCCCGAAAAGGGAGTCGGGTATGCCGAGTGCGATATAAGCGGCGTAAATCACAATGAGCAGAAGTGTTGCCATATATTTCTCCGGATTGGTTTTCTTTTTAACGCACGTTAATTATATCCCCCGCTTCCGTTTTTTGCAAGGGATTTTTGCCGTCTGAGAGGACTAAATAATAATTTTGTGAAACAGAGTCATATAATGTGAATATTTTTAATTAAATTATATGGCAAATTTACAATATTAACTGGAATAATTCCTCACGCCATGATATAATGTAAAAAAATGAAGTATTTGATTCAAGGAGAAAATAAATGGGACTTATTAAAGCAGGACTCGGAGCTGTCGGCGGTGTTCTCGCTGACCAGTGGAAGGAATTTTTCATCTGCGAAGCCATGGACAAGGAAGTGCTTGTCACAAAAGGAAGAAAGAAAACCTCCTCCCGCTCCTCCAACACAAAGGGAGACGACAATATAATTTCCTCCGGCTCGGGAATAGCTGTTGCCGACGGACAGTGCATGATAATTGTAGAACAGGGTAAAATTGTCGAATTCTGTGCGGAACCGGGCGAATACACCTACGACAAGTCGACAGAGCCATCAATTTTCGCCGGAAGTCTCGGAGACAGCATCGTCAACACCTTCAAGCAGATAGGAAAGCGCTTCACCTACGGCGGAGATACCGGCAAGGACCAGCGTGTGTACTATTTCAACACAAAGGAAATCATCGACAATAAGTTCGGCACCCCGAATCCCGTACCGTTCCGCGTAGTGGACTCAAAAATCGGACTTGATATCGACGTTTCAATCCGCTGCTCGGGTGTGTACTCGTATAAAATCACGGATCCGATTCTGTTCTATACCAACGTCTGCGGCAACGTCTCTCGCGAATACACACGCGGCGAAATCGACAGCCAGCTCAAGACGGAATTCATCTCCGCGCTTCAGCCCGCACTCGCAAAGCTGTCCGACATGGAAATGCGCCCCAACCAGATCGTCTCGCACACCACAGAGCTTGAGGACGCACTCAACTCCGCACTTTCCTCCAAATGGAGCGAAAAGAGAGGAATCCGCGTTGTCAGCGTTGCTCTCGGCTCGGTTACACTGCCCGAAGACGACGCCGAAATGATAAAACAGGCACAGAGAACCGCTGTCATGCGTGACCCGACAATGGCTGCAGCAACTCTCGTCGGAGCTCAGGCTGACGCGATGAAGACAGCTGCGGCGAACAAGTCAGGCGCGATGAACGGCTTTGTCGGCATGGGAATGGCACAGAACGCCGGCGGAATGAACGCGCAGAGCCTTTACGCTATGGGTCAGCAGCAGGAAAAGCAGACAGTAAAGCAGGCAGTAAAGCCGGCAGCAAGTGCCGAAAAGAAAACCGGCTCGTGGAAGTGCTCGTGCGGTGCTGAGGCAGATGGCAATTTCTGTCCCGAGTGCGGCAGCAAAAAGCCCGAAGACGGCTGGAAGTGCTCCTGCGGAAAAGTGAACAAAGGCAAGTTCTGCACAAACTGCGGCGCAAAGAAACCCGCGGGTGAGAAGCTGTATAAGTGCGACAAGTGCGGTTGGGAGCCCGAAGACCCCGCGCATCCCCCGAAATTCTGCCCCGAATGCGGCGACAGATTCGACGAGGATGACGTAAAGTAAAAAACGGCTGTACCACAAAAAAAGTTCAATCGGAGCAATTACCGGCTGAACTTTTTTCTGTTTTATTGTGGGGAACGTGAAACGCGGACTTGCGTGCAAGGTGAAGAATTACTTTATTTATAGTTCGCAGCTGACTGAATTGTTCGTTCGCTTCAAAACGACGCGAGTCAGGATTACGATAGTTTTAAGTTAGCAAATCAAGGTATTCCATACGGCTATCTCGAGCAGGGTCTCGGCG
>JBJFHS010000011.1:0-6144 GCA_051893885.1 Eubacteriales bacterium | reverse complement strand
CATAGTTCTTGGAGAGGAACTCTAATAACTACTACTTTTATTATACGAGGTATCTATGTTAAAACGACTGTTGAAATGCGTCGGAGAATACAAAACACCAACGATACTTACCCCGATTTTTATTGTCGGAGAAGCGGTGATTGAGTCTCTGATGCCTTTTATTATTGCAAATCTTATCAATGACATCAACGCCGGCTGCGAGCTTTCTCTGATTGCAAAAAACGGCGGGATTCTTTTTCTTATGGCGTGTGTGTCTCTCATGTGCGGAGCGCTCGCCGGATTTACCGCTTCAAAGGCTTCGGCTGGCTTCGGAAAGAACCTGAGAAGGAATATTTTTTATAAAATCCAGGATTTTTCATTTGAAAATATTGACAAATTTTCCTCGGCTTCCCTTGTCACGCGTATGACCACTGACGTAGCCAACGTTCAGATGTCGTTCATGATGATCATACGCACGGCAATCAGAAGCCCGCTTATGTTCCTGTTTTCGATTATCATGTCGTTCTACATGGGCGGTTCACTCGCGATGACATTTGTAATTGTCGTGCCGGTGCTTGTCTTCGGTCTGATTATGATAGGAAAAAAGGCCATGCCCGCATTCCACTCTGTGTTCAAAAAATACGACAAACTCAACGAGTCCATCGAGGAAAACGTTATGGCGATGCGCACGGTAAAAGGATTTGTCCGCGAATCGTATGAAAAGGACAAGTTCGGAAAAGCCGCCGAAAACATCCGCCGTGACTTCACAAAAGCTGAAAGAATTGTCGCGCTCAACGACCCGCTCATGCAGATTTGTCTGTACTTCAACATGGTGTTCATAATGCTCGTCGGCTCGAAAATCGTCATTTCATCGCAGGGTCAGACTATCAACGTCGGTCAGCTTTCCGCTATGCTCACCTACGGCGTTCAGATTCTCATGTCGCTCATGATGATTTCGATGATTTACGTCATGGTTACAATGTCTGCCGAATCCGCGCGCAGAATAGACGAGGTTCTATGCGAAGAATCATCTCTCACCAACCCCGAGCATCCCGTTATGTCGGTCAGGGACGGTTCAATCGACTTTGACAACGTCAGCTTCAAGTATTCCGCAGAAGCCGAAAAATTCGCGCTTGAAAACATCAATCTTCACATAAAATCCGGCGAAACAATCGGCATAATCGGCGGAACGGGCTCGAGCAAATCCACCCTTGTGCAGCTTATCTCCCGACTTTACGACACAACCGTCGGTTCGGTAAAGGTAGGCGGAGTTGACGTCAGGGATTATGACCTGAATGTGCTGCGCGACTCGGTTGCTGTGGTGCTTCAGAAAAACGTGCTGTTCTCCGGCACAATAAAGGAAAACCTGCGATGGGGCAACGAAAACGCGACGGACGATGAAATTGAGGAAGCATGCAAACTGGCTCAGGCTCACGAATTCGTCTCAGCTTTCCCGAACGGCTACGACACAATGATCGAGCAGGGCGGCACAAATGTCTCCGGCGGTCAGAAGCAGAGGCTGTGTATAGCCCGCGCACTTCTCAAAAAGCCCAAGGTTCTGATTCTCGACGACTCCACAAGCGCGGTCGACACAAAAACGGACAAGCTCATCCGAATGGGATTTTTGAAGTTCATTCCGGAAACTACGAAAATAATCATCGCTCAGCGAATTGCCTCGGTTGAATCAGCGGACAAGATAATTGTGATGGACAACGGCAATATCGCCGCCATCGGAACGCACGACGAACTTATGAAATCCTCCGAAATTTATCGCGAGGTTTATTCTCAGCAGACGAAAGGAGGAAATAAAGATGAATAAGGAAAACGCCAAAAAGGGCGGCAAAATCAAATCGCTCGGAAAAGTTTTTAAATTACTGTTCAGCTATTACCCCGTTCTCGTTCCGATCACAATTATCTGCATCATTTTTTCGTCGGCGGTTTCGTCGATTCCGGCAATATTCCAGCAGAAAATTATCAAAATAATTGAAATCTGGTGCGACAGCGGCGACTGGGCTTCGGCAAAAAAGGAAATAATGCCGCTTATTGCCGTTCTGATTGTGCTGTATGTCGTCTCGATTTCGGCGATGGTTCTTTACACTCAGCTTATGGCGTACATCACGCAGGGATTTTTGTGCAAGCTGAGAAAGACTATGTTTGACAAGATGCAGGATCTCCCGATTAAATACTTCGACACGCACCGTCACGGCGACATCATGAGTCACTACACAAACGACATCGACACGCTGCGACAGCTTGTATCCCAGACATTACCGGCAGTTCTCCGCGCAGGCACAATAGTTTTAGTCGTTTTCGGCATCATGATGTACTACTGCGGATGGCTGACACTTCTCGTACTCCTCGGTGTGGGCGTTATGTTCCTCGTATCGAAAAAAATCGGCGGCGGCTCGTCAAAATACTTTGTTCGTCAGCAGATCGCGATGGGCAAGGTCGAGGGCTTCGCGCAGGAAATGATGAGCGGTCAGAAGGTTATCAAGGTGTTCTGCCACGAAAACGAGTGCAAAGAGGACTTTGACAAGCTCAACGAAGCTCTTTACGAGGACGCTTACCGCGCAAACGCTTACGCCAACTCACTCGGACCGATTATTATGAACATCGGAAATCTGCTGTACGTGCTGACTGCGCTCATCGGAGGCGTGCTTCTTGTCGCAGGTGTACCGAACTTCAGCTTCTCCGGTCTTCCTATCGGAATCAGCATCATAGTTCCCTTCCTCAACATGACAAAACAGTTCACCGGAAACGTAAACAACCTCTCGCAGCAGGTCAACGCAATCGCTATGGCTTCGGCAGGTGCGGAGCGAATCTTCTCACTGATGGACGAAGAACCCGAAGAAGACGAAGGATATGTCACTCTCGTCAACGCGAAAATCGGAGAGGACGGAACCATAACCGAGACAAACGAGAGGACGCATCACTGGGCATGGAAGCATCCGCACGGCGACGGAACGACCACATACACAATTCTCGCGGGTGATGTTCGTCTGACTGATGTTGACTTCTCATATGACGGTGAGAAGCAGGTGCTCACAGACGTTTCGGTTTACGCCCAGCCCGGTCAGAAGGTTGCATTTGTAGGTGCGACAGGCGCGGGCAAAACTACAATCACGAATCTGATAAACCGCTTTTACGACATAGCGGACGGCAAAATACGTTATGACGGCATAAATATTAACAAAATCAAAAAATCAGACCTGAGACGCTCACTCGGAATCGTTTTGCAGGACACCAACCTGTTCACCGGCACTGTCATCGACAACATCCGATACGGCAGACTTGACGCGACGGACGAGGAGTGCATCGAAGCCGCAAAGCTCGCCGGAGCAGACGATTTCATCACACGGCTTCCAAAGGGATACAAAACCGAGCTCAGCGGAAACGGTGCGAACCTCTCTCAGGGTCAGCGTCAGCTCATCGCGATTGCACGTGCGGCGGTTGCGGATCCTCCGGTCATGATTCTCGACGAGGCTACCTCATCCATCGACACACGAACAGAGACTATTGTTTCACGCGGCATGGACAAGTTGATGGAGGGCAGGACGGTCTTTGTGATCGCGCACAGGCTTTCAACTGTCATGAATTCGGACGTGATCATGGTTCTCGACCACGGCAGAATCATAGAGCGCGGCAGCCACGACAAGCTCATCGCCGAAAAGGGAGTTTACTACCAGCTCTACACCGGCGCGTTTGAACTCGAATAATTTTCACAGGCATAAATCCCGTACTGCGGTTGTCGTTTTACGGGATTTTTGTTATTTTTATGTTAATAAGCTGGAATTTATGGTGATACATCGAGTAATTTGTTGACACAACTGTCTTTTTTATGTTATAATAATGCGAAATTACAAGTTCACGGAGGATGAAAATGAACAAGGAAGAACTTATTGCGCGCTCTAAGGAGGCAATCGACTCACACAAGGCGGCGTATTACAATAACGGCGAATACACCGGTGCGGATTTCTGGGATTTTGCCGAAATTTTTGAGATAATCGAGGACTACTACGAGGTCTCCGGCGACAAAAGCGTCTTCGCTGACTTCGAGGAGATGTACAATTTTGTACTGAAAGCCTACACAGGTGACTGGTACAAGAATCCCTTCAACGACGACATCATGTGGCTGGTTATCGCGCTGACGAGGGCGTACATCTACACCGGCGAGAAAAAATACCTCGACACCGCTGTATTCAACTTCAATAAAACCTTTGAGAGAGCAAAAAGCGACGATCTCGGCGGCGGACTTTTCTGGAGAGTTGAAAACGAGAGCAAGAACACCTGCGTAAACTGCCCTGCCGCCGTTGCCGCACAGTTCCTCGCAAAAGCCACCGGCGACGACAGCTATTACGAAAAGGCGCACTACTGCATCGACTGGGCGGTCAGAATGATGTTTGAGCCAGACACCGGCAAGGTTTACGACTGCATCAACATGGACGGAAAGGTCAGCAAATGGTCGTCGACGTACAATCAGGGAACGTTCATCGGCTCCTGCATGATGTACTACGAAAAGACCGGCGACAAGAAGTACCTCGCATACGCCACATCCGCTGCCGACTACGTTATGAACGAGATGTATCACGGCGGAGTCATGGACAACGAGGAACCCGGCAACGACCTCCCCGGCTTCAAGGGAATTCTGGCGCGCTACATAAGACGTTTTGCCGCAGCTGCGGGTAAGAGCGAATACCTTGAATGGCTCAGAAAGAACGCAGACGCCTGCTGGGCTAACCGCAACTCAAAGGGAATCATGTGGACTCAGCTCGCTCACAAGACCGAGGAGCGCGACAATTACGACGTGTTCGCGGTTTCCGCAGCTGTTTCGGTTGTAGTCAACGCAGTCGGCTGAGTTTAATATACTGTAAAACGACAAAAATCCCCGACGTCAGTTTTTTTATCTGAGCCGGGGGAACTTTTTTGTTCAAGAGTTTTCGGAGATGTAAATCTTAGCTCTGCTTGCTATGATTTTTGCGGCTTCTTCAGCGGATTTGGTTCCTCCAAAGAAACTCGAAAGCTCCTCTTTGACGATATCGAGGAGGTCGGAGTCGCTTCTCGCCACCTCAGTCGCGTTTTTGATGAGGTTCATTGTGATGTCGACCACCTCCTGATCGAATGGCTGGTTGGAATTCCTGAGGTATTCAATGTAGTCGTCGCTGTAGCCGTTTTCCTTGTAATATGAGAAGTCGTCATTGGAGTTGTCGTAATAATAGTAATTGTCCTGCGCTTTGGACGCCATGTTGTTGAGATTTGTTATGTTAATGGAGAAATTATAGGTTCTGTTTGAGATATCTTCGTCATTGAGGAAGAATTTGAGCACATCCCACGCCTGCTTTTTGACCGCGGATTTCTGGCTGATCGCAAGCTCTATGTTGGGATAGATGATCGCGCCGTTGCCGGAGTTTGCCGGATAACCGATTGCGGTGACATCCTTTGTCGCGAAATTATTTCTGCTATATAACATATCGGTAAAGCTCGAAATATATCCGGAACTGAACAGAGCTTTGTTGGTGTAGAATCTGAGCTCGTAGTTCTGCCACATTTCATTCTCGGCTTCAGCGTAGTAAACATAATTATCGCCAAGTGAGTCGTAGTATCTCTCCCAGTAGCCTTTTTCCGGGCACTGAGCGAGATATTTTATAAAGTCGATAAAGCCCTGTGATTCAAAATATGTCTCGCCGGTGTCCCAGTTTACAAAGGAGCCCATGGAGTTCGAGAAGAAGTTGTTTATAATATCTTCTCTGCCGCTGTCGAAGAATGCAACCATTCCCTCCGGCATATTGTTTATACACTGCATCATCTCTTCAAAGGTCCAGCCGGGTTCGTTTCCGACAAATTCGGACTTAGCGAATAGAGTTCTGATGCTGAAAGACATAATCATCGAGTACAGTTTTCCGTCAACTGTGCAGGCGTCAAGCACGTTTGAGAGGTAATTCGAGCGGTCGATTCCGACTTCTTCATCGTCGATAAACTGATTGAGATCGGCAAATATTCCCTTCTGGAAATAGCTCTCCACCGGCAGCTGTGAATTAAGGAGAATGATATCAGGAAGATTTCCCGTGATTATATCGTTGTTCAGCTGTGTTACGGCGCCGGTGTATTCGTTGTCCTCGTTGTTGTACTGATCGTAGGACACAAGCGAAATTCTGACGCCGGTGTTCT
>JBJFHS010000010.1:0-6188 GCA_051893885.1 Eubacteriales bacterium | reverse complement strand
CACCCTCACATGGACATATAACGACGGCTCCGACACAACAAAGGGCTACAACGATATGGTAGCCGGCAAGATCGACGGTGTAGGCCTCAACTCCTCCACTCTCACAATCGCTAAGGGTGACGGCAACTTTGATAAGTACGGCTATGTATCTCTCACAGGTACAACCTCCTTCATGGGCTTCATCAACATCTTCCGTCAGGCATACGCTAACGCAAACGACACTACAACAGTTGTTTCTCCCAAGACCGCAGAAGAACAGCTCAGAACACAGCAGGCTCTCGGCAACATCCACTTCAGAAGAGCTCTCACTTCTTCCGCAGACAGAGCTTCCTATAACGCTCAGAGCGTAGGCGAAGACCTCAAGCTCGTATCCCTCAGAAACTCCTACACACCCGGTAACTTCGTAACTCTTGAAGAAGATGTAACTGTCGACGTCAACGGCAAGGCTACAACCTTCAAGGCAGGCACAAACTACGGTGAAATCATCCAGGCTCAGCTCGACGCTGACGGCGTAAAGCTCGTTGCATGGAATCCCGAAGCTAACGACGGCATCGGAAGCAGCGACGGTTACGACGGATGGTACAACGTTGATTACGCTGTATCCGAGCTCAACATCGCTATCGAACAGCTCGCAGCACAGGGCGTTACAATCGACGAAAACAACCCGATTTATATCGACATCACTTACAACTCAGCAAGCGAAACCTACACCAACAAGGAAACCGCTCTCAAGCAGTCCATCGAAGCTGCTCTCGGCGGAAAGGTTAAGGTTAACCTCGTTCAGTGCGTTGACGCTAACGAGTGGAGATACGCCGGTTACTACACCGACTACGGCTTCGAAGCTAACTACGATATCTACGACCTCTCCGGTTGGGGACCTGACTACGGTGACCCGTCCACATACCTTGACACATTCCTTCCCGATTTCGCAGGATATATGATCAAGTGCATTGGTCTCTTCTAATTCTGAATATTTCAGGCAATTAAATAACTAAGACGGAGGAGGATGGACTCTCAAAAGGTTCATCCTCTTGCCATATTATCATAATGAATATATGTGAGTGAAAAATTATGTCAAAATATTTATTTAAACGCATACTTCACGCACTGTTTTCCGTTATAATTGTCGTTGCGATTGTAATGACCCTGATTTATTCATTGATGAACCGTGATTTGATTTTCTCCGAAGACCCCCTTTACAGTAAAACCGCCAGCAACGCCAAAACAACGTATAAATACCGTAAATGGGAAGAATACGGATACCTCGATTACGTAACCTACACCGAATATTTGCAGATGCTGCAAAGCAGTGGTGAAATTGATGAAGAAACACGGTCAGCCGTTTCAAGCATCGCAAGAACCGCGGACAAAGACAGTGATGAAGTAAAAGTCTATGCAGAAAAATTCCGGGAATACTATGCGTCCCGCGGCTATGAGGTCGTAAGACTCGACGCTGTTACGATGGGTAAAACGGCAAAGCTCGCATCGGGCGGACAGCAGCAGTATTTCGCGTATAAAAACATTCCCCTCTATAAACGTCTTGTGAATTATTTCGCAGGCCTTATCTCTGTCGACAATATCAATTATGTCAGTGAAGATGTAGGTGAGAGAGGTCTGACCTTTACTCTCCATGACCCCATGTACGGCGGTGAAAAATTCTCTCCCGCAATCATGGGCAACGGTACAAAGTATAAATACCTTCTGTACTGTGACTCAAAGTTCCCCTATATTCACCAGAACCTTGTGACCATTAACCTCGGAACATCGTATTCGGTAAACATGGGTATAGACGTTTTCCAGACAATGACGCGCTCACAGGGCTCGTATGTGCGCTCAACCATCACTTATCCCACCGGACTTGTTGAGGACAGCGCGGACGACCTCCATACGGCGACATATTCACCCGGCTCTCTCGCGACAAACCTTGTCTATGAGTCGAGATACGTGGACGACTATACCAACGTCTCAACCGTAAAGGGCGGACTTTCCAAGATAGGCTACTCTTTCTCGATCGGTATCTGCGCCGTCATTATCTCGTATTTCCTCGGTGTGCCGCTCGGTATCCTTATGGCGCGCAAAAAGGACAAGCTCGTCGACAAAATCGGTACAATTTATATCGTTTTCATCATCGCTGTGCCGTCGCTTGCGTATATCTTCCTGTTCAAGGCGATCGGCGGAAAGCTCGGACTGCCGACAACGTTTGACGTCGACTCTACGAGCAAGCTGATGTATATCCTTCCTATAATTTCGCTCTCCCTCCCCTCAATCGCAAGCCTTATGAAATGGCTCAGAAGATATATGATCGACCAGATGAACTCGGATTACGTCAAATTCGCGCGTTCGGGCGGTCTTTCCGAGGGTGAAATCTTCACAAACCACATCTTAAAGAACGCTATCATCCCGATAGTACACGGAATTCCGGCAAGTATCCTCGGCGCGATGACCGGTGCTATCATCACAGAGCGCGTTTATGTAGTCCCGGGTGCAGGTAACCTTCTCACCGTGGCTATCAATAAGTACGATAACGGCGTAATTGTCGGAGTCGTGCTGTTCTACGCGCTGCTTTCCGTAACTTCACTCATACTCGGCGACGTACTCATGGCAATGGTTGACCCGAGAATTTCATTCTCTTCGAAAGCGAGGTAAATTATGGCGATCAATATCACATTCGACGACGAAAACAGCGTCGACAGCAGCTTAGAAGAATTGAATATTTCCGATGAAGAACTGTTTTCGTTTATTGACACGAGTACACTCGATTCAGAGAAAATCACAGCGCCCCGCTATTCGTACTGGCACTCGGTCTTCCGCGTATTTTTCCGCAAGAAGATAAATATCGTGATTCTCTCGCTCCTCGCCGTTATCCTGCTGTTCACCTACGTCTACCCGATGCTCACGGATTACGACAGATTCGCAAACCTCCTCGACCCGACGGCAAAGCACCTTCTCCCCGCCGCAGCAATCGAAAAATACGGCTTCAGCATCAAGTGGATTCTCGGTGCGGGCGCGTCCGGTGAGTCGACATTTGACGCTATCTGGTACGGCTCACGCATCTCAATAACCCTCGCACTCGTCTGCGCCGCTATCAATATGACGGTCGGCGTTCTCGTCGGATCAGTGTGGGGCTTCTCAAAGCGCGTCGACATGGTAATGCAGGAGGTCTACAACATCGTCGGAAACGTGCCGTATATTCTCCTTATTTCCGTCGTCGTCATGATCATGTCCGCAAGCTTCTGGTCGATGGTTTTCGCTATGACTATCACCGGCTGGCTGTACGTCGCGTACTTCATGCGAACGCAGGTAATTATTATCAGAGACAGGGAATATAACCTCGCGTCGCGCTGCCTTGGAACTTCAACGATCAGGATCGCGCTCAAGAATATCCTTCCCTTCATGACCTCTGTTATCGTGACCTACACCGCAACCGAAATTCCGTCGTATATCTCCTCGGAAGTTTTCCTCTCATATATCGGCATGGGTCTGGCGGATATGTCTCTCGGTAAGCTCATTTACGCGGCTGAGAGCGCAATGGTTACACCCGGCTGGCAGTTTGAATTCTGGAGCCCCGTTGTAATTTCCGCCATCATCACAGTCGTTTTGTATGTAGTCGGACAGAACCTCGGCGACGCATCCGACCCGAGAACTCATATGTAAGGAGCGCCGTATGGAAGACAAGAAAGTATTGTTATCAGTAAAGGACCTCGAGGTCAAGTTCCGTGTGCGCGGCAGAGTCCTGACTGCGATCCGCGGAATATCACTCGACATCTATGAAAACGAATCGATCGCTATCGTCGGTGAATCCGGCTCGGGCAAAAGCGTGTTCACCAAAACCTTCGCCGGTATGCTCGACGAAAACGGATTTATCTCAAACGGCACACTTATATTCGATGACCCGGAGCTTGCGGATACGACCGTAAAATACGGTGCTCCCGAGCGCAAAATGATCGCGGCCGCAAAATCAAAGCTCGACGAATACTCAAAATTCGAGTTCGGCAAGGACATCTGGCGCGAAATGGAAGCACTCAAAGCCGAAAAGAAGCGCAGGGGCGGACTCAATCAGGCGGACGAGGAAAAGAGTGAGCGCGAAATCAAGGAGCTCACCTACAGACGCACAGAGGCGTACAACCTCAAGCAGACCCTCGACCCCAAAGCCGATAAAGCAAAAATCAAGGAAATCGGCGCGCAGATAAAGGAAATGGATCTGCAGCTCAAGGACATGATCAAAAATCAGGTCAAGGCTGAGGCTGAGGCTGAAAAGGCACTTGAGCACGACACCGAATACCTCGCGCAGTACAACGGTAAGATGGCAGAGCTCAAAACAAAGTATGACGCCGCCGTAAAGCAGGAAATTTCCGACGAGACAAAGGCGCGCAATGAAATTCTGGCGAAAGAGATATGCCTCTCCGTCGACCGCTACGGCAGAGTAAGGGGCGTAAAGCTGGCGTGGGAACTTCTGAATACCCTCAAAGACGCAATGATACGCGGTCTTGACTTAAACGACGAAGGTGTGCGCAATAAAGTCTTCGACAAGGTTGCATTCAGAGTGCGCTACCTCGACGAAACCCCCGAAAAGCTCCACGGAACCTGCATCCTAAACCTCGCCAACATCAAGTTCTCAAAGGACTGGGGTCAGATACGCGGAAGTAAAATCGCTACGGTTTTCCAGGACCCCATGACCTCGCTCAACCCGATCATCACCATCGGCAAGCAGATCACCTCCGTTATCTTAAAGCACCAGAACTGCTCCGAAATCGAGGCGAGAGCACGCGCGCTGACACTGATGAAAAAGGTCGGAATTCCGAACGCGGAGCACCGTTTCGACGACTACCCGTTCCAGTATTCCGGCGGTATGAGACAGAGAATCGTCATCGCGATAGCTCTCTCCTGCCAGCCCAAAATCCTCATCTGCGACGAGCCCACAACCGCGCTCGACGTTACGATTCAGGCGCAGATTCTCAAGCTCCTGAAGGATTTGCAGAAGGAATTCAACTATACAATTGTGTTCATCACGCATGACCTCGGCGTCGTTGCAAATATCGCCGACCGTGTTGCCGTTCTTTACGCCGGACAGATCGTCGAGCTCGGAAACGTCGACGAGGTGTTCTACGACCCGCGCCACCCATATACGTGGGCACTTCTCTCATCGCTTCCTCAGCTCGCGCAGAAGAATACAAAGCTCTATTCGATCTCGGGCACTCCGCCGTCACTGTACAATAAGATTGTCGGCGACCCGTTCGCACCGAGAAACCCGTTCTGCCTGAAAATCGACACCTTAAAAGAGCCGCCCATGTTCAAAATAACCGACACCCACTACGCAAAGACATGGCTCCTCGACCCGCGCGCTCCAAAGGTCGAAAAACCGGAGGCTATAGAGAATATCCACGAAAAACTGATGAGAGCATTTAACATATAGGAGATAAGACTGTGGCAAAAGAAAATGTAAAAAAAGCAAAGCAGTCAGGGCACTTCCCGGAAAAAGGTCCGATTGACGAAAACGGAAAAGAAGTCCTTCTGTCTCTCAAAGATGTGGATATCACCTTCGGCAAGGGAGACAACGCGGTTCGCGCCGTAAAAAATGCGTCGTTTGACATTTACAGAGGCGAGACTTTCTCCCTCGTCGGCGAATCCGGTTCGGGTAAAACTACGATCGGACGTGCCGTGATACGTGTAAATCCGTGTTCAAAAGGTGAAATTCAGTATAAGGGCGTCCGTATTTCCGGAAAAATTCCCCATTCGCTCGACCGTGAGGTTATCAGAAATATCCAGATGGTTTTCCAGGATCCTGCGGCTTCACTGAACGAGCGTGCGACTGTTGATTATATAGTATCCGAAGGACTTTACAACTTCAAACTGTTTGAAAACGAGGCTGACCGGGTCCGCAAGGTCGAGAATATTATCGAAGAAGTCGGACTTCTCCCCGAGCACCTCACACGTTACCCCCACGAGTTCTCCGGCGGTCAGCGTCAGAGAATCGGTATCGCGCGCGCTATGGTAATGGAGCCGGAGCTTGTTGTGGCTGACGAGCCTATCTCCGCTCTCGACGTTTCCATCCGCGCACAGGTTCTGAACCTTCTGAAAAAATTCCAGGAGGAACAGGGAACCACGTACCTCTTTATCGCCCACGACCTCTCTGTTGTCCGCTTTATTTCCGACAGAATCGGCGTCATCTACAAGGGCAACATCGTGGA
>JBJFHS010000009.1:0-25199 GCA_051893885.1 Eubacteriales bacterium | reverse complement strand
TTTGACACGTCATAATACGCGGTGTCGGATTCTATTGACACGCTCGGTATTGTGCTGTAGTAGAAGTGAACGTCGTCGAATCCGTCCGCACTGAGCGTTACAATCGAGTTGAGCATATCTGTGTCAAGCGTGAAAGTGCCGCCGGATGAAGCCGAGCCGAGTGTCCTGCCGTTTTTTACGCTCACCACCGTCCACCTGAAGTCCGTTCCGGCAGGGTAGTTTTCCGCGCTCAGCGTGTTCTCGCCGTCGAATACTATTCTGCCCACTATGCCGGAGTCGACATTCACCGTGAAGCTGCGCGCCGCACCGTCGAGATATGCTTTCAGCGTGACCTTTACCTGACCCGACGACGGCTTTGTCACCTCAGCGTTTTCTCCGCTTATTTTAATCACGCTCTCGCTGCCGGACACCCACGAAATCTCCCTGCCGAAAATCTCAGTAGGGAGGGTGAAATCAGAGGTGATTTTTTTCGCGCTCTCCCCGTCGGCAAAGGTCAGCGTGACAAAATCAAGCTCGGAGTAAAGGGAGCTGTCGAGCATTAATTTCAGCATCGGGTACGAGCCTTCGGTCACGCTCCAGTAATCGGTGTCGAGCAGTGTTTCTCCGCCGAGCAGTGAGCGGACTGACTTGGTCTTGCCGTTGTAGTTGTTGTCGACCGCGCATCCCGCCCTGTAGTAGACGTTCTGGTTCACTTTGGCGTGGGAATCTCCGGCGGCTATCGCGTTGCCCTTGTCATTTTCGTGAGTTACGCTTCCGATCTGAAGAACATTGGCGAGCGTGCCGAGATCCGACGCCCTGATTCGACCGATAAGACCGCTGGTATAGTTCGACCTGCCGTTGTTCTCGCCGATAACCTCTAAATTTGTAAAAATATTGGTGATGCTGATTCCGTTGTTTGAGCAGCCGGTCCAGTCCTGTGTGCGGCACTGACCGATGAGCGAGCCGATTCCGAGAATGTCCCCGCCGCCGACCTTAATCTCCACCTTTCCGCAGATGAGCGCTATGTTGTCGACTTTTGCATACCCGTCGACCTGACCTGCGAGAGCGGCGTATGTTGCGGGACCTCCGGCGTTTCCTGTGACGCTGACGTTTTTGAGAATCAGGTTCTTTATTTCTGCGGGGTCGTCCTTGTTTTTGGAGCCGACTGAGCCGAAAAGCCCCACGTGAACTCTCTCCGAGGACGAGACATCTATGCTCAGGGCGTAAATTGTGTGTCCCCTGCCGTCAAACGTGCCGGTAAAAACGTTGTCACCCTCGACTATGCCGCATTCGCTGACAGATCCTCCGATCGGGGTGAAGAAACCGAAGTCGGACAGGTCGATATCGGCGACAAGGACGTAATCTCCGTCGAGGGGATATTTTTTGTCATTTCCGATTTTTGAAAGCTCCTCCGCGCTTGAGATTGCGATTACGTCGACGTTTTTCGCGTCCGCATCGACTTCTCCCGTGGGCCTTTTTTCGACTCCGGGCTCTGACACTGCCGGGGTTTCTGTGATTTGCAAAGCGTCGGTGTCCTGCGGAGTGTCGGAGGTGCAGGATGAGAGCGGCAGAATAAGTGAAAGCGAGAGAACTGCGGAAAGCGCGCGGCTTATTAATTTGTTGGCGTATATTTTTTTAATCATCTTGACAGCAGAGCCTTTCGCGTTTTATTTGGATTTTTGAATTTATTTTAAAATCAGTGTTATGTAATTATAGCATATAATTTATATAAAATCCATTAATTTTGAGCATATTCCGCAAATTACACAAAAAGAATGTATAGGTTTATTAAAACTACACAAAAATCATTTTATGGAATAAAAGACTTCGTATTTTAAAATAAATTTGAATGCCTTGCGCAGAGGCGTGCGCATTAATGAGCTTCGCTCATTCGAGGCTCCGAAGCCGCCTCCTTATGAATTCAGGCTTCACGTCGCTACGTCAGCTGATATGGTAGAGGCATCCCTCGCAAACACCTTATGCAGCCGTCACGCCTGTGATAGCCGACGCTGGCGCGTGAAAGAATACCAAAGGATTTCTTCACTTGATAAAATTAACAATACCAATGGTATTCCCATCCGCGGTTAGCCTAATCCGTGCTTACAATTTCGTCTTTTTGTGCGTTTTCGCGAGAGAACTGCATAAATTTTGGCTGAATTCGGACGTGTTAAACCTAAACTGCAAGTACCGTCGCGCGAATTCTCAACTACTTAATAATAAAGAAATCGCGGCGCGGGTGATTCATAAGAGGGGTCGCGCCGAAGCCCTCTTATGCCGCTGTCGGTCGGCACCGACATAAAATCAGTCTAAAACTCGCAGAGTTTTATTCCTCTTTTCCCTCCAATAAGGCGAAAAATAACAATTTATATAAAAAACAGGAGGTAAAGTATGCAGAGAAAGCTGTATTCATTTGAAAACTTCGACCTCGACGTGAATTCTTCCTCGATGCTCATCATAATCATCGGTATATCTGTCGGACTGCTCATCGGAATTGCGTTCTCACTTGTGTGCAGAGTGGTGTCCGGCAAGGTAATAAAAGCGCTGAAAAACGCTGAAGCAGTCGACGAGGACTCTGCCAGAACCATAGCGGAGCTGGGGCTCTCAAAGGTCTGCTTTATAAAAACCATGCTCAAACCGGACTCCGCGCTGTACCGTGCAGTCGGATGCGTCGGAGGATTTACGGGAGAGAGCGCCGGAGGACTCAGAAAGTTCTGGCACGAAAAATTTATCAGGGACGACAACCCCGTAAAATTTGACTTCGGTACGGCGAAATTCTACCTCCCCGAGGAAAAGCGGATTTCCGCCGAGCTTCGCTTCACCGAGGAAAAGCACCCTGTCAGAAGCTTTGTGCTCTCGGCAGTTCTTATCACAGCGGTGTGCATCTTTGCAATCTACGCCGTCCCCGAGCTGCTAACAATGTTCGACAACCTGCTCACACAGCTTTCGGCTTAAATATAAATTTGCAAAAATCTCCCAAACCGCAACGCGTCAGAAAGGCATAGATTTTTATGACACAGAACAATAATTACAACGGTAATTACAACAGACCTCCCCGTCAGACACGTCCGCCGCAGCAGCAAAGGCCACAAAGCGGAAAGCGCAGGCGCAGAAAGAAAAAAGCCAGCTTCGCGCGGGTCATCATTACCATAATAATAGTCGCGATAATCGCCGCAGGGCTGATAGTCTTCGGAATCTACCTCTCCGGCGTCAGGTACATCAAGGTGCAGGTCACGGATTCGCTTTACGTCAAATTCCTCGGTCAGGTCGACGACAACGGCGAGCCTTACAAAGGCAGAATCATCTACTCCGACGGAATCTCGGCTGAGGTAAACCTCGACAGAGAGGAAATTTCGTATTCAAACGGCGACGTATACTGCGGCCCGCTCGACAACCTGCTGAAAAACGGCGAGGGAGAGATGCGCTATGCCAACGGCGATGTGTACAAGGGTGAGTTCAAAAAAGACCTCATCGACGGATACGGCACATACTCCTATGTAGGCGGCGACGTTTACGAGGGTGAGTTCAAAAACGGCGTAAAGGACGGCAGCGGCACGTACACCTTCTCCGACGGCTCGCTTTATACCGGCACCTTCTCAAATGACAAAAAGGACGGCAGCGGCGAATACCGATACTCCTCCGGAGACGTGTACATCGGTGGATACCTGAACGACATGAAAGACGGCAGCGGAGTCTACACATGGGCGAACGGCGACGTGTACGAGGGCGACTTCAAAAACGATATGCGCGACGGATACGGCGTCTACACCTGGGCAAACGGCGAAAAATACGAGGGAGAATTCTCATCCAACATCATGAGCGGTCAGGGAACCTACACATGGCCCGGCGGCCGCACCTACACCGGCTACTTTGAAAACGGCGTAATAGTCCGCACCAACACCGGGAATTGAGTTTTAACGTCAGTTCTACGGGCGGAGAAGCGGTGAAAACGAACACCAAAAAAGACCTCCATAAGTCCAAAACTTTTGGGGGTCTTTTTGTTTGTCTTGTTTCACGTGAAACATTTTTGTATATTCACTGAAGAATGTATATTTTCAACTTATCAGTCTTCCTTGTCCAGCATATCGAGCACTATCGTCATCTTGGTGCCGAAGCCGCTGCCGGATATGGTTTCAATGGAGCCGCCGTGGTTTTCCACAATCCAGCGCGCAATGGAAAGCCCTAGTCCGCTTCCTCCGCTGTTGTCAGCTCTTGCATTGGAGCCGCGATAAAACCGGTCGAAAATACGGGGCAGCTCGCTTTTGGGTATGCCGATTCCGGTGTCGCTGACTTCTATGCACACTTTTTCGTATGGCTCTCCCTTTGAATCCGACGACGCCCGGGAATATACCTTGAACTGGATCCTTCCGCCGGGAGGGGTGTATTTTACCGCATTGTCCCGCAGAATCCTGATTCCCTGCTTGATCATAGCTTCATCCGCCGATATCATATAGCACCGAAGTGAATTCTCGTTTTCCTCACCGTCATTGCAGTATATATCGGACGCATCGAACTCGTGCCGCTTTTCCTCGGGCAGGTCTGCTTCAAGAAGTATGCTCTCGTCGTAGATTTCTTCCATTACGGCACAGGCGTTGATCGGCTTTTTCTCGAGCACGTGCCGGTCCATTTCCCCCCTCGCGAGGAACAGCAGCTGGTCGATGAGTACCTTCATGTGCTCGGATTCGTTCTTTATCGCAGTGATAGCCTCGTCCATTATCTCAGGGTCGTTTTTGCCCCACCTGTCGAGCATATTCGCATACCCCTGAATCACGGCAATCGGAGTTCTCAGCTCGTGCGAGGCGTCGTCCACAAATCGAATCTGCTTCCGCTTCCCCTCCTCAAGCCGACGCAGCATATTGTTTACCGCCGCTTCAAGACCGCTCAGCTCCGTGTCGTGAATGTCGATTCTCTTGCACGAGTCGTCGATGGAGTCGATCGCATATGCGAGTGAGGACAGCTCCGCGGATGATATGTCGGTGTCGTCGTGAACATTTTCGTCCGCCGCAATTTCCGCCGAGACTGTTTCACGTGAAACACGGTTTTCCTCCGACGAAAGCTGCTCCGCCATAATCGCGATGTCGTCAATCGGCTTTAGGTACCGCCGGATCACACCGCTGCCGCTTATGGTTCCGATGATGAACTCGAGCAGCTGAAAAACAAAGATGAGAATGAATACAACGCACACCATCGTGAGTATGATTGCGGCGGTTATACTCACCTCATTGCATTCGTACGTCTCCTTATCAATGACGTCAAAGCAGTAATATATGCCCGAAAACGGAAGATGGCTTTTGACAAGGTCGACCTCCTCCTCCGTCAGCTCGTTTGCCGTGCGGTTAGTCGACTTTAAATCCCCGGTTATTTCTGTGAGCGCGCTTATGTTCTGCTCAAGCATCAGACTGCCCTCGAAATGACGGTTTCTGACGATATCTCCGCTGTCGCTGTTCTGCTTTTCGACGATTACACACCACGAAATGATAAGCACGCACACCGCGAGGATATCGATTATGAGATTTTTGAGAAATTTCCGGCTTATCAGGGCGAAGTTGAGCCGCTTTGCGATTGACTTTGACCTGATTTTCTTCTTTTTTTCCATAGGATACCCTCTTTAAGGAATTTCCTCTGCACCTTTACTCAGCTGTCGCTTATAATGTACCCAACACCGCGGATGGTCTTTATCACGTCGTCAGAGGTCTTGTGGCGTATGTACCGCACATATACGTCGATAATGTTCGTCTCGCCGTAGTAGTCGTAACCCCACGCATCGCACAACAGCTTCTCCCTCGACATAGCCACATTCTTGTTTTCAAGCAGCGTCCGAAGAAGTATGAACTCGCGGTTCGTAAGGTCAACCGGCTGGCCGAGATACGTCACCTCGTGAGAGTCCGCGTTCATCTCGATCCCAGCGCAGGAGAGAATGTGCCTCTCATCCCCGACCTCCTCTTCAGCCGCCGGCTTCTGCTTTTCGGTGCGGAGTATTGCGCGGATACGGGCGAGAAGCTCCTCTATCGCAAAGGGCTTGGTCATGTAGTCGTTCGCACCCATGTCGAGCCCGCTCACCTTGTCCGTCACACTGTCCCTCGCGGTGAGGAGAATTACCGGCACGTCTGAACTGCGTCTCGCCCTCCTAAGCACCTCGATTCCCGACAGCTCCGGCAGCATGATATCGAGCACTACAAGGTCGTATCCGCCGTTCTCTATCTTCTCAAGACCTTCCCGGCCGTTGTAAGCCTTGTCGGTCTCGTATCCCTCGTGCGACAGCTCAAGCTCAATGAACCGCGCGATTTTTTCCTCGTCCTCAATTATCAGAATTCTGCTCATTTCACACCTTCGTTCCTGTTGTCAATGTTGTCTTTCCCGTTTTCATCAGCGCTGCTGCCGCCGAATTTCCTACCGCTCTTTTCGATTGAATACTGGCAGTCGAGGAAAAGACCGGCGAGGAGCGCGATAAGGCTTATCTCAAACGCACAAATTACGATGATCGCGATGATAATAACGGGGATATTCAGAATAATCTCCCCTTTTCTCCTGATTATAAAGGAGTTTTCGCAGGCTGATAAGATTATCTCCTTGAGCTTTGCTGCGAATCGGGCCCAGAAATCGCCGCCGTTTTTGCTTTTGCTCGAAGCCGTCGCCTTGACTTCCTCGTATCCGCCGTTTGTCTCTATAGTTGTCATGCTCGAGGTGAGCGGCGCGATTTTTCCCTCCTTTTCAAGTATCTGCAAAGCCTCAAGAATATCCCATCCGCTTCTTTTCAGCGCATCCTCAGCATCCTGTTCCGAAATTCCCGCCTGATTGTGCAGCTTCTCTATCATTTCCCTGTGTTCCATAATTTCACTCCGATTTTCTGGCGATATTGTTCTTTCGTTGTGCTTCAATTATATCTCATTTTTGCTTAAAAGATAAGACTGTTTACATTAAAGAATAATTAAAAATATCGCCTCTCCCTTTCATCTGCCCGCGAGGTCATTTTCCCACGCAGAAACGGCGGAAAACCTCGTCCACTATCTCCTCGCCGACACTTCTGCCGTCAGTTTCACCGAGGTAAGCCATCGCCTCCTCAACCAGCGTGCAGATGCAGTCTATAGGGTCGCCGCCCCTTATCCCGTCAAGCGCACTCCGCAGCGAGCTTTTGCAGTGCAGTAATATCTCCCTCTGACGGGCGTCCCATATCACGGCGTCGCGCGAGGTGTCTATCTCACCCCTGCCGTACAGCGACGAAATCACACCTCCAAGCGCGTCTCCCCCAGTGCCTTCCTTCGCCGAAACGCAGAGTGCCGAGCCGAATTTCTCCGTGATTTTTTTCTCCGTTTCGGGACATATCCCCCGGTCAGATTTATTGATTACGGCAATTTTCGGCGCATCACAGCTCATCACTAAATCCGCGATTTTTTCGTCCTCGCAGTCGAATTGTCCACTTCCGTCAAATACCGCAATAATCAGCTCCGCGTCCTTTACCTCGTTTTCCGCCCTCTCTATTCCGAATTTTTCCACCTCGTCGTCCGCCGACCTCATCCCAGCCGTGTCGCTCAGCCTCAGTGTAACTCCGCCGCAGGTCACGTTTTCACGCAGCACATCCCGCGTAGTTCCGGCTATGCTTGTGACGATCGCGCTCTCCTCCCCGACAAGCAGGTTGAAAAGCGAGCTCTTTCCCACGTTCGGCTTTCCGCAGATGCAGGTCTTTACCCCCGCCGATATCGCACGCCCGAGCCGGTAAGTCGAGAGCAGAGACTCCACCTTTGCGAGCGAATTTTCAATCACCGAAGCGATATTCCGCTCACCTTCGTCTCCTACATCCTCCTCCGGGTAGTCGATTGCGGCGTAAAGCGCACTCATCACACCCATCAGCCCGTCCGATATCCGCTCAATTTCACGGCTGACGTTTCCACGAAGCGCACCAGAGGCAAGCCTTACCTTTTCACCGGTGTCCGCGTCGATCAGCTGTCCCACCGCCTCCGCCTCAGTCAGAGACAGCTTGCCGGCGAGAAAGCTGCGTTTTGTGAACTCACCCGGACCGGCGGAACAGGCACCGTGTGAAAGTACGCTGAGGTAAACCTCCTCCGTGACCGCAGCGCCGCCGTGACAGGAGATCTCCGCCATGTCCTCGCCGGTAAACGAAGCCGGACCTTTGTAAAGCACTAAAATTCCCTCGTCTATAACCTCGTCGTCGGAGGAATATATCTCCCCGTATACCGCGCGCCTGATAAGCGTTTTGTCCACATTTTGCCAGTCTATAGCGGGGGCAAATTTCGGCTTGAACATCCCCAAAGCTACACGGAATGCCTCATCCCCCGATATCCTTATCACCGCGATGCCGCCTTTTCCCCTCGGAGTGGAGACCGCCGCCACCGTTTTTCCCATTCTGTTGTTCATATGTTAACTCCGTTCATCTTTTTTTACTATTATAACATAAATCCGCAGTGTTTTACATAGCCCCCGGATAAAAAATAAGACCCGCGTGTTACAGGTCTTATTAATTTTAGTTTTTATTCGTCGGATTCGTCTTTTTTACCGTCCGATTCATCCGCATTAACCACTTCGTCTGCATCGACAGCATCAACAGCTTCAGCGTAATCTGCGCTTTCTTCAGAAACTTCCCCGATAATTTCCTCGGGAATTTCGATAACCGCTTCTTCGACAATCGCAACTTCGTCAGCCACTACCTCATCAGCAGCGGTGTCCTCTCTCGAGTCAAGGAGGTCGGTGAGCTTGTCTATCGGCAGCTTGGCGGGCTTGTTTCGTCTTTTGCCGGTGTTCTCAGAGGTCTTTTCAGCACCCGAACCCGCATCTGAGCGTCCTTCCGAGCGTCTGTCGGGTCTTTCGCGCTTGTCCGGTCCCTCATAGGTGATAATGATCTTTCTGTCCCTGTCGGCGCCGACGGAGTGCGTTGAGACGTTTTCAAACGACTGCAGCTCGCTGTGGATTATTCTTCTCTCGTATGCGTTCATAGGCTCGAGGAAGATGTTTCTCTTGTATTTGACCGCTCTGGCAGCCATTCTGCGGGCGAGAGCTCTGAGAGTTTCCTCTCTCTTTTCGCGGTATCCCTCTATGTCGACGACTATTCTGACATAGTCCCCGTCCTTCTGCTTTGATTTGCGCAGCGCGGAGAGGTTTACAAGGTACTGGATCGAGTCAAGGGTCTCGCCGTGGTGTCCGATGAGTATTCCGGTGTCCTCGCCTTTGATGTTGATCTTCGGGCAGACGTTTGCATCGCCGTTTATCACGAATTCCTCACCCTCATCAGCTTCTGCCGGATATGCTCTGGCGTCGAGCTTCATGTTTTCGAGAAGTGTGTTCGCAAACTCAAGCGCACAGTCCATCTCCTCCTGAGTCACCGCTTCACGGAGCTTCTTTTCCTCGGGCTTGGACTCCTGCTTTGTCTCGGGCTTAGTATCCTGCTTGGATTCAGGAGCGGTTTTTTCGGCTTTCTGAGGCTGAGCGGACTTCTTGTTTCTGCGCTTTTCGGAATCTCTCTGGCTTTCCTTAGGAGTATCCTTCTGAGCATCCTTAGGCGAATCCTTAGGATTATTTTTCTTTGTCTCCGCATTTTTTTCTGGAGCTGCATCGGGAACGGGAGCCGTGAGAGCCTTGAGCGCGTCCATATTCGCCTTTGCGGGGTCGGTGATCTTCGGCTTTTTCTTTACGTCGTTTGAAATTTTGCCGCTCTCGTAGTTGTCGGAGCCGAATCCGCTCTTTTCTCCGCCGACAAAATCGGACAGACCGACCGGTGCGGAAACAGTCACGCCGCTCGATGGAATTTCGTTCTGTACGGGAGTTTTCTTAACGGTTTCTCCGCGTCTGCTCTTCTGCTTGACCTGATTTCCGAGCGAGGAGGAGTATTTTTCCTCGTGCTTTTTCTCCTCCGGCAGCTGTACATCGGCCGCGGCAGCTTCCTTCACCTCGGTTTTTTCAGCCTTTTCAACCTTTTCGGTCTTTTTCGGCTGAGGCTTCTGAACCGACTCGGGCTTATTTTCGGTTTTTGCGTTTGCCGGGTTCTGCTGCTTCGGCTTTGCGTCAGTCTTGGGTACGTTTCTGTTCTCAGTCTTTGGCTCAGTCCTTGACTCAGTCTTATTTGCGGGCTTGGACTCAGCTTTTTGCTCCTGCTTGGGTCTGGGCTGCTTCTGAGCTGTCTGAGCGGGCTTCTGCTCGTTCTTCGATTCCGTCTTGGTTTCAGCTTTATTCTCAGACTTAGTCTCATTCTTATTGTTCTGCTGCGGATTTTTAGCTCCCGCAGACGGCTGAGCCTGCTTTTTCTGCTGAGGCTGGGGATTTTTCTTTTCCCTTCTCTCGCTCTCTCCGCCGCGGTTTGTAATCGACTTCATGCTTCTGATGTCGGCGACAAGCGAGCCGAGTTCCACCGACTGTGATTTTGTCACGGTGATTTTTATTTTAGCGTCCTTTGCGCCGATTCCGAGAAAGCCTTTTTTGGGCATATCTATGATTTCGTAGGAAACCTCGTGGTCGGCGTCCGCGTACTCACGGTTTGCTATGGCGATAGCCTCCTCAACCGTTTTGGCGGTGATTAAATAAGTTTCACTCATAATTCCAATTGAATTCCTTTGAATTTAATTCCTTATTCAGCGCTCTCAGAATTGTCTGTTTTTGCTGAATTGTCCGTATTTTCTTTTTTGTTTTCCTTGTTCTTTGCCTTGTAGGAGACACGTTCGTCGTTCTTTATCGGCGCGGGAGCGTTGGATGCGGATGAAGTTTCTCCGATTTCGCCCTTTGAAACGCTCTTTTCCGTCTTGCTCTCCTCAAGAGCCTTCAGATCCTCTGCGTGCCTTTCGAGGTACTCCTCGTCGTCGATGTGGTGGAGACTGCGCACGAACTTTTTATTCTCCTTGCTCTCACGCTTTTTCTGCCTTTCGGAGAGTCCCGCCTGTCTTTCGGCCTCCTTGAAATCCTCCTCCGTAAACTGAGGAACGGGATAGAGCTTTGAAATTATGAATTTTTCGACAAGCTGGAGGATGTTTCTGAAAATCCAGTAAACACCGATGGCGGCGGAAAGCTGGAACTCGAAATAAACTGAGAGAAGCGGCATTGTCCATGTCATGATCTTCATAGACATATTGTTCTGAGCCTCTGCCGTCTCTGGTGACTGATAGGTGAACTTCTGCATTATCTTTGTCGAAAGAATCATCACGACAAATGTAATCACAGGGATGAGCATCAGCCAGTTGAACGGGGAGAATGATATCTCCGGCACCTGCGAGAGGTCGAACGGGCCAACGGTAAAGTCGGGGATGATCGCCTTTTCGAGCGAGGGAGCGACGCTGTAGTAGTTTGAGACGTTTCCGCGGATAATGTTTATCATCTCAATCTGTGTGTTCCGCACTCCGATTTCGTAACCCGCGGAGGTGAGGAAGTTTTTGAGCGCCTCGATCTCGACCTTCGGGACGTTGCATATATAGCGCAGCGGATTTGTTACCACGTTGTAAAGGCAGATGATAATGGGGAACTGGATGAGCATCGTACCGCATCCGCCGGCGGGGTTGAAGTTTTCCGCCTTGTACATTTCCATTATCTCGTTCTGCATCTTCTGCTGTGTGGCCTGGTCGGTGCGTCCGGCGTATTTTTTGCGTATCGCAGCCTGCTTCGGAGCGAGGGACGCCTGTTTGATCTGATTTTTCTGCTGCTTTATCGCAAGAGGTGAGAGGATAATCTCCATCACCAGCGAAAACAGGAAAATCGCGAAAAGGTAGTTGTCGGTTAAGGAATAGGCAAACCTCAGAATATATCCCATCGGGATATAAAGAATATCGAAAATACTTTCCATAGAAATAACCATGCACTATTGTCAGACTGATTATGAAGGATAATTCCGCATGGTTTCGTCTCCTTCTTTACAACATTTTGTAATTTTATCGCATTATCTCCTTTATTTTGAGATTCCGATAAAAAA
Organism: Eubacteriales bacterium; assembly: GCA_051893885.1. Taxonomy (GTDB): domain Bacteria; phylum Bacillota; class Clostridia; order Oscillospirales; family CAG-272; genus UMGS1696. The sequence continues at coordinate 13,321 of JBJFHS010000009.1, read as the reverse complement.
TCAGGGACGCGAAAAATGTCTTGTTTCTGAAAAAAATCCGAAAAAAGTTATTTTTTCCGAAAAAATTCCGACTTTTTTGGCACTTCGTCCACTCCTCCGCGGGAAAACGGATTGCACCTGACAAGCCGGATAAAAGCCAAAGCCGTCCCTATGATTATTCCCCACTCGCGGACCGCGTCAATGGCGTACTGCGAGCAGGTAGGAGTAAACCGGCACGTCCCAACCCCTTTGAGAGGAGAGACAAACCGTCTGTACAGCTTTATCGGGAGAATATAGACTCCGCAGACAAAGCCGTGCACACGCCTGATGAAATTTTTGATTTTTCCGCTCATGATTTTATTGAGTCTCAGAACCGTTTTCGTTCCCGACGCGCACCTCTCCGGATTTTTCCGCGTCCGACAGCATATCGAGCTGACCGAGGCAGTATTTCATATCCGAATACACGCTGCGCATGGAGCATACGGTGCATTTTTCGCGCGGAACAATGACGATAAGATGCCCCCGTTTTACGCCGATCTCTTTGTCTATCAGGCGGTAGGCTTCTCTTATCACTCTCTTTGCCCTGTTTCTCTGCACCGCGCCTCCGACTTTTTTTGAGGCTGAGATACCGATTCTGTTGACTGTTTGCTTCTGCGGATTCTGCTTTTTGAGGAGAGCGGCAGACTTGTCCCTCATGACATATACAACTACCGTGGGAGAGCCCTTCCGCTTTCCGGACTTGAATGTCTTTTTGAACAAATGGTTTTCGCGGATACTGAAAAGTTTCATTTATCCCCCGCTAAAATTATAACCTCCGAATCCCGAATCAGAATGCGGAGGTCATCATTTTTCCCGCTGTACTGTTCTGCCGCAACTTTTTCTTCCGGCAGGCAGACGCCCCGTGGACGCCTCCGACAAGATGATTCCTGCCTCAGTGAGTAAGTCTTGCGCGTCCCTTAGCACGGCGTCTCTTAAGCACTTTTCTTCCGTCAGCTGTAGCCATTCTTTTTCTGAAGCCGTGTACCTTGCTTCTCTGTCTCTTCTTAGGCTGATATGTTCTGAGCATATTCGCACCCCTTTCTATTTCCTCATGTTAATTCTTATTGATCGGCGGCAGCATTATGAAATTTTATCCCATCCTTTTAGCCGCACAGATAGACAACATTCATTATATATCAAATATATCCCTTTTGTCAAGAGAATTTTTCTATATTTTTCGAGATGATGGGGAGTGGGGGAACGGGGGACGCGGACGCTTCTTGAAATGAAGCATAATGACTTCGTCATTGGCAAGAACTTCAATCGGTTGTTATCATTTATCGTTCAGTGCGTATGGTAGCGGTATCACTTCGGACGGGTCAGCTAGCCTCGCGGGGAGATTTAGCGATCCTCGACCCGAGAAAGGGTGAAGCGAGCTCGTAGGGACCGCCAACCCTACTCGCGACAGCCGTAATGAATACCTTGATTCAGTAACTTAATAATAACATAATCCTGACTCACGTCGTCTTGAAGCGAACGAACAATTCAGAAAGCTGCGGAACTATAAATTCAGTTGTTCCACATCATGCACGCGAGTCAGGACTAAAAACAATTTAAGTTACGAAATCAAGGTATTCCATACGGCTATCTCGAGCAGGGTTGGCGGTCCCTGCGAGCTCACTCCACCCTTTCTGAGGTCGAGGATGTCTATATCAAGCCGCGAGGCCAGCTGACCAGTCCGAAGTGATACCGCCACCCTCGCATTTCACAAGACATGAACCACCACTTTTGAAGTTCTTGCCAAGCTTCTTACAAGAAGCGTCCCGTTCCCCTCGTCTCCCATCCCACGCACTACTCAGCGGCGGCGGAAACAGTCGAGGTAGTTTTTTTCGGCTGCGTTCCAGTTGATTATTTTCATGAGGTCGTCGATGTAGTCGGAGCGGAGGTTGTAGTGTTTGAGGTAGTATGCGTGCTCCCAGACGTCGGCGGAGAGGATGGGGCAGAGATTTTGCTCAATCGGGGAATTCTGGTTCGGGGTCGTTACGATCCGCAGCTTGCCCCGGTCGAGAACGAGCCATGCGTATCCTGAGCCGAAAACCGACATCGCAGCTTTCTTGAATGCACCGCGGAAGGCGTCAAAGCTGCCGAACTGATTGCTTATCGCTTCTCCGAGAGTTCCGGACGGTCCGCTTTCGGACGGATTTTTCAGCCCTCCGAAAAAAAAGCGGTGGTTGTAGACCCCTCCGGCGTTGTTCCGCAGCGAGACTCCGATGTCATGCGGCAAACGTGCGGAAACGTGGATAAGCGTCTCAAGCGGAAGCTGCTGAAGCTGCGGCAGGTTTCTCAGCAGGTCGTTGAGGTTGTCTATATAGGTCTGAAGATGCCTGTCGTGGTGCAGACGCATGGTTTTTTCGTCGATATACGGCTCCATCGCGCTGTAGTCATACGGCAGAGGCAGGTTTTCAAACGGGTAGAATTCATTGTCCATCGGTGTGGTGCTCCTTTTGTTTTTTGTTTTCTCTTTATTGTATGTTTTCACCGCCGATTCTGTGCGAGCTTTCCGTGAATTTCTTAAATAAGAAATACCGCCCACCCTCCATCTTTCCTTGACATTCGACCAAAAATGTGCTATAATTATAGGGTATATATTAATGTAAATAAATTTCATCAGGAGGTATAATGGAATTCAATAACGATACGGATTTGTCGGAGATCCGGCAGATGCTTTACGAGCATATGAAGCAGAATTATCCCCATACTCAAAAGTCGTTTGAGCTGTGGTTTTCCTACCTCAAGCTGCGCTACCTCGACACCGAAAAGGCCATATTTGTCTGCGATACAAGCATAAAATATAAGGTTCTCATGAACAACCACCTTGAGTTTATCAAAAGCTGCCTCGAGGACGTTATCGGCTATACACCGGAGGTAATTATCGAAATCGACCCCTCCGTCGCTCCGCCGAACCCCTATAACCACAATATGTTCATGAAAAAGCCGGGAGAGACACCTGAGGAAACTTCTTCATCATCCGAAAATACCGCAGATTCCGCCGCAAAACCCGACGACGACTATTACGACGAATACAGCGACGGCGCGGACGATGAGGAACCCGACGAGGTCACCTTCACCCCCTACACCCCGATGAAGCACACAACGGACTCCGGAAACCGAAACTGGTCACACCCCGAAGCCCCGAACCTCAGCGCATACGAGGAAAAAAAGAACACCGGAAGCATCCCCTCCTCCCCCGCAGTCATCACAAACGAGGAGCGCGAGGGAGAGACCTACGGCAAAAACCGCGACGAAAAGTGGATCTCGTACATCAAGGACTACACCTTTGAAAACTTCATCGTCGGCAGCTCAAACCAGCTCGCACACGCCTCTGCAATGAACGTCGCCGACCACATCGGTACTATGGTAAACCCGCTGTTCATCTGGGGCCCGTCAGGTCTCGGAAAGACGCACCTCATGTACGCAATCGCAAACCGCGCGCTTATCCACAACCCCAACATGAAAATAATCTGCATCAAGGGCGAGGAATTCACCAATCAGCTCGTCGACGCGATCCAGAAAAACCGCAACCGCCAGTTCCGTCAGAAATTTCGCAGCTGCGATATGCTTATGATAGACGATATCCAGTTCATCGCCGGAAAGGAATCGACGCAGACCGAGTTCTTCCACACCTTCGACGCGCTTTACGAGGATAAAAAGCAGATAATCCTGACCTCCGACCGACCTCCCCGCGAGCTTGAATCCCTTGAACAGAGAATCCGCAGCCGGTTTGAACAGGGTCTTCTTGCAGACATCAAGCCGCCGGATTACGAGCTGAGAATGGCGATACTCCGCAATAAGATAAATCAGAACCACATCGACGTGCCGACCGACGTTGTGGATTTTCTCGCGCAGAACCTGCAGGAGAATATCCGTCAGCTCGAGGGAGTCATAAAAAAACTCGCGATGTCGAATCTTCTGACCGGTCAGCCGGTAAACATGGAGATGGTCATACAGACCGTGCCGGAGTATCTGCGCGACGCCGAGCCGGTTTCCGACACGATAGACCGCATAATCGAGTGTGTTTCGCGCCGTTACAACGTTTCCGTTGAGGAAATAATGGGAAAATCGCGCAAGAAGGAGACGAAGACTGCGAGAAACGTGGCGATGTACGTTGTGCGCAGCGTGACCGGCTCGTCCCTGCCTCAGATAGGTCAGGTATTCGACCGCGACCACTCCACGGTTCACTCAAATATCAGCATGATCGAGTCAGAGCTGTCCTCCGACCCCGTGCTCGAAGCGACGATCAACGAAATCATGAAGGAAATCAAGAGAAACTGATTTTTTTCCTGCCCCGCCCAAATATAGTTAATACCGATTACGGCTTTTTCTTCCGGCACCGGCAGAGCAGCACAAATCAATACGACGCCTGTAAAATCAAAACGATCGCATTTCTCCCTCATCCCGGTCCGCAGACAGCGTGCAGTAAGAGCAGAAAACAAGAAAAAATATCACCTCCGGCGTTTTCCGAACATTATCAAAAGGCTTTTCAACCACCGCATTCCCACACCTTCAAAGCTTCGTTTTTCATTTTCAACATCGATTTCCACAAGCTGTTGAAAACCCGTGTTGAAAAAATATTTTTTCCACAGCCTGTGGATTTCGCGTTTGAAAAAGTGGAGTTTTCCACAGGCCGCGCGGCATACTTCTTGTTTCTTTTTGGCTCCGGGTGTAGATTTTAAATACTTTTCCACACTTCCGGCAGCTTTCGGGGGATTTTTCCGCAGCTTATCAACACCTTTGGAAAACTTTTCTCAAAACCGTCAGAATTCCGCCCCGAAAGATAATTTTACCCACAGGCGGGAAATATTTTCAACAATATCGATACTTACGTTTTCCAAAATAACTTTGGCGAAAAATTAACTTTTCAACATATTTTTGCGTTTTTTCTCCTCCAACAGCACCGTGTGGAAATCCCCGGAAAACGATATTTTTCGCAGAATTCTCACCTGCATAAGGACCGCAGCACAATCAGGCGGCAATTATCCTCTTATTTTCAAAGCTTTATCAAAAGAAAAAATCAACTGAATTATCATTTTTTCTCCCATAGTGAATCAAAGTAAAATCTTATGTATATAATTATATATAATAAATAAGAAGAAATTTTCGATAAATTCCAGATTATTCCTGATTCAAAACATTTGTTCTATCAAATTCAGCCTTTTCCACAGTTCCCACACGGCCTACTGCTGCTACTGCTGAAAACTATATATTGTATTATATTTTATATGTTTATCTTTATCTCTTTTAAGGCTCCGGTGGTTTTCCGAGAGAGAGCGGGTAAACAAAAACGGGATCGAAGCTCCTCCCTGCGAAATTCAGCCCGGCCGTAAATCCGAACGGAAGCAAATAAAGTCGGAATCTGGTGGATTTTGTTATAACTAAAATCTATAGACGATTTCGCGGCGTGCGGAAGAAAAAATGATTAATAACGATCAATAAGATTAAACTGATTAAAAGGAAACATGCAAAATGAAAGTAACTTTCGATAAGCAAAAGCTGCTCGCGGCAATAATTCCACCCGCGGGTATATCACAGACCAAAAACACCCTGACCTCCGTCGACGGTCTCCTTTTCGAGTGCCCGCCAAACCCCAAATACGGCGATTACGACACCGACAAACCAAACCTCTGCCGCATCTCCGCGTTCGACCTCGAAAAGGGACTTCGCACAACTGTAGAGTGCAACATCTATGAGCAGGGTATGTTCGTCATCAACACGGTAAAAATCCTCCAGATAATCCGCTCTCTTCCCGACGGAGAGGTCACGCTTGAGATCGACGAGCGCGGACACACAAAAATCAGCTGCGGATTTTCAAATTTCGAGATTTCCGCAACCCCGGGAGAGGAATTCCCCTCCATGCCGATGTTCATAGGAGAGAGGGTCTACTCGATACCGCAGCACAGGATCAAGCGCATCATCGACGAAACTGTCTTCGCGGTTGCACAGAACGACGCAAGAGCCGCATTCAACGGTGCGTATTTCAAAATAGAGGACGGCTTTATGACCGTGGTCGGATGCGACGGAAATAAGCTCGCGTCGTCGAAATGCAAGCTCGAGCCGAACGAAAAGGGAGAGATACCCGACGCGGAGATGATAATTCCCGGAAAATTCCTCACCGAGCTGACAAAGCTGCTCCGCGACACAGAGGACGAGGTCACGCTGATAATAGGACGCCGCCACGTGTTCTTCAAGATAGGAGAAATTTACTTCTTCACCCGCGTGATCGAAACGGAGTACATCAACTACGAAAAGATACTTCAGTCCCAGGCCCAGACCTACACCACGCAGCTCTACGTCTCACGTTCGGAATTCCTCGGCGCCTGCGAGAGAGCTTCGATAGTGACGGAGGATAAGCTGGGAGGTTCGGGACGCTCGCACGTCAAGCTCGAGGTGGCAAACGGCGCGATAACAATGTCGTCAGTGTCGTCCGGCGGAAGCGTGTTCGAGAAAATCCCCTGCGCGATAGAGGGTGCGGACATCACGATAGGCTTCAACTGCCGGTTCCTGCTCGACTCACTGCGCGCATCCCCCAGCGACTGCGAGAGATTCAGAATAAGACTTCATTCCCCCCTTATGGGAATCATAATCGAACCCGCCGAAGGAACGGACTTTATCTCCTCCCGCCCCGACGAGCAGGTATTCGGTGAGAGGTCTCCTGACGTAAATCCTCCGGAGAAGGAAAAAGACGGCGAGGACAGCGACACGTTCATGTACTTTGTGATGCCTGTGAGGCTGAACAACTGATGTACGTTCACGCAGGAGCCGGAAAGATAGTGCGCGGAGAGGAGATAATCGGCGTATTTGACATGGACGGGCACACTGACTCGGAGGTGAACCGCGATTTTCTGAAGAAAGCGGAAAAGGCGGGGGTGACCTCATCGGCGGGGAGCGATCTTCCGCGCAGCTTTATTGTCACCTCGGACCCGGAGAGGAAAAACTGCGGAGTGATTTTCACTCACATTTCCGTCTCAGCCGTGGCGACAAGGGTAAAGGCTTCACTGTTCTGAATTCAGGCAGAGCCATTCACGACTGAATAATAAAAAATATAATAAAAATACAAAAATATAATAAAAAAATTACTGTAAGAGAGATTCCAATGGATAATATTGAAATAAAGGAAATCCAGACTGCTCCGGATTATGACGAAAACCAGATTCAGGTCCTCGAGGGACTTGAAGCGGTGAGAAAACGCCCGGGTATGTATATCGGCTCAACCTCAGCCCGGGGTCTGCACCACCTTGTTTACGAGATTGTCGACAACTCCATCGACGAGGCTATGGCGGGACGGTGCGATAAAATCGAGGTAGTCCTCTACCCCGACGGAAGCGTATCGGTGCAGGATAACGGCTACGGCGTACCGTCACAGATCCACCATCAGGTAGGACGGCCCACGCTTGAGGTAGTGTTCTCCGTGCTCCACGCGGGGGGAAAATTCGGCGGAAGCGGCTATAAAATTTCCGGCGGTCTGCACGGAGTCGGCGCGTCGGTCGTAAACGCACTATCGGAGTGGATGGAAATCGACAACTGCTATGAGGGCAAACGCTATACAATGCGCTTCGAGAGGGGAGAGATCAAACGCGAGTTCAGATGCGAGGGAGAGACGGATAAGCACGGGCTCTACGTCAGATTCAAGCCGGACCCCGAGATTTTCACCGACACAACCGAGTTCGACATGGACACCCTCCTCACCAGACTGAGGGAGCAGGCATTCCTCAACGCCGGGATCAGAATAATCCTGAGGGACGAGAGAGTCGACCTCGACGCCAAAAAGAGCGACAAAACGGATGACGAGGACATAAAACGCCTTCTCGCGGCAGCGGATGCAATTGGCGGAGAAACTGAGCATAATAATGGCACAGACAGCGAGGAAGACGGGGACAGCGAGGTAAAAGAGGGCGTCGACAATGAGGTAAAATTCGAGGATGACGCCGGCGAGGTAAACAAAAACGGCAGATACCTCGAGTACGACCTCAAGTACGACGGCGGAATCAGGGAGTTTGTCGAGCACCTCAACAAGGCAAAGCACGTCGAGGTCATCCACCCGGGCGTCATCTACATGAAGGCGCAGAAAGGGGATATCACCGCCGAGGTCGCGATGCAGTACAACGACAGCTACACCGAGACGATCGTGACATTTGCCAACAATATGTCGACAATCGACGGCGGCACACACGAGACGGGCTTCAAAACCGCCATCACAAAGGTGCTAAACGACTACGCGAGAAAGACCGGCGCGCTCAAGGACTCCGACAAGAATTTCTCCGGCGAGGATGCGAGAGAGGGCCTTTGCGCTGTGGTTTCGGTAAAGCTGCCCGACGCGCAGTTTGAGAGCCAGACAAAGGCAAAGCTCGGCAACTCGGAGGTAAAGGGAATCGTCGAGAGCATAGTCACGCTCAAGCTGGCGGAATTTTATGAGGAGAACCCCGCGGTCGCTAAGGCTATCGTGGACAAGTCTCTCGTCGCACAGAAGGCGAGGGAAAACGCGAGAAAGGCGAGGGAGCAGGCGAGAAAATCGGTGCTTCAGGTGTCTACCCTGCCCGGTAAGCTCGCAGACTGCAACGACAAGCGTGTTGACCTGACCGAATTATACCTTGTCGAGGGAGACAGTGCGGGAGGAAGCGCGAAGTCGTGCCGCAATTCCCGTTTTCAGGCGATACTGCCACTGCGCGGAAAGGTGCTGAATGTCGAAAAGTCGAGAGCCGACAGCGTGTACAAAAACCTCTCCCTCATCCCGATAATACAGGCGCTGGGCTGCGGAATCGGCGAGGACTTTGACATAAACAAGCTGCGCTACGGAAAGATAATCATCATGGCGGATGCCGACGTCGACGGTTCGCACATACGTATCCTGCTTCTGACGTTCTTCTTCCGCCACATGAGGCAGCTCATCGATGACGGACACGTGTTCCTCGCACAGCCCCCGCTTTACAGGATACACAAGGGCAAGACACAGCGTTACGCCTTCTCGGAGGAGGAAAAGGAGCGCATTGTCGAAGAGATGGGCACGACGAACGTTGAAGCCGAGAGATACAAAGGTCTCGGTGAGATGGACGCGGATCAGCTCTGGGACACGACGATGGACCCCGAGAAGCGCACGATACTGAAGGTAGAGATAGAGGACGCGATAAGGTGCGACGAGATATTCTCGACTCTGATGGGCGAAAAGGTAGAACCGAGGAGAGAGTTTATTGAGGCTAACGCGAAGTATGCGGAGAACCTTGACGTGTAAATAGGAATAAAAGGCTGACGCCTTTTAAATTTAATATATGCCTTGCGCAGGCGGCGCACAAGGAGGCTCAATCGCCACCTCCTTGTGAATTCAGGCTTACCGTCGTGACGTCAGCTGATATGATGGCGCAATCCCTCGCACTTCATTACTGAAGTTGTCACGCCTGTGGTAGCCGACGCTTGCGCGTGAAAAGAATACCGTATTATTTCCTCACTTTATCAAGTGAACAATACCATGGGTGTTCTTTCACGCGTCAGCGTCGGCTACCCCCGGGCAATTTCAGCGTCACATACGATTTGCGAGGGATTGCAGCCACTATTCAGCTGACGTTGAAACGACAAGCGTGGATTCATAAGGAGTCGGCTTTGGAGACTCCTTATGCGCACCTCCGCGCAGGAGAATAAAATACAGTATTTCCGAAAGGTTATGTTATGGCAAAAAAAGAACAGGACTATAATATAGATTTTCCCAACCAGAAAATTGTCCCTATAAACATGGAGCGCGAGGTAACAAAATCCTTTATCGAATACTCCATGTCAGTTATCGTCGCACGAGCACTTCCCGATGCCCGCGACGGTATGAAGCCCGGTCAGAGACGTATCCTCTACGCTATGTATGAGGACAATCTCACCTACGACAAGGCTTTCCGCAAGTCAGCTACCACAGTCGGTAACGTGCTCGGACGATATCATCCCCACGGCGACTCCGCGGTCTACGGCTCACTCGTCAGAATGGCACAGCCGTTTTCCTACAGATATACACTTGTAGAAGGTCACGGCAACTTCGGCAATATCGACGGCGACGGCCCCGCTGCTTACCGTTATACCGAGGCACGCCTCTCCCGCCTCTCGGGTGAAATGATGCGCGATATCGAAAAGGATGTCGTGAAGTGGGATATGAACTTCGACAACACCAGACGCGAGCCCTCTGTCCTTCCGTCGCGCTTCCCCAACCTCCTCGTCAACGGAGCGATAGGAATTGCGGTCGGTATGGCGACAAATATCCCGCCGCATAACCTCGGAGAAGTGATAGACGGCACTATATACTTAATGGAACACCCGGACGCCGGAGTCAGCGAGCTTATGAAGTTCATCAAAGGCCCTGACTTCCCCACCGGCGCCGGAATTTACGGAACCGCAGGCATTTACGAGGCTTACGCTACTGGACGCGGCAGGATTCAGGTTCGCTCAAAGGCACACGTCGAGGAGGAGCACCACAGAATCATAATCACCGAAATACCGTACATGGTGCAGAAGGCGGAGCTCATCAAGGCTATGGCGGATCAGGTGCGCGACAAGAAAATCGAAGGAGTGACCGAAATCCGAGACGAAAGCGGCCGTGACGGACTCAAAATCGTCATCGAATACCGCAAGGACGCAAACGGTCAGGTCATACTCAACCAGTTCTTCAAGTACACACAGCTTCAGGACACCTGCTCGATCATCATGCTGTCCCTTGTCGGCGGCGAGCCAAAGGTTCTCGGACTGCGCCAGCTTCTCGGGGTCTACATCGAGCACCAGCAGAACGTGATCAAAAACCGCGTGAAGTTCGACCTCGACAAGGCTCTCAGAGAGGCGCATATCAACGAGGGCTACAAAATCGCGATCGACAATATCGACGAGGTGATTTCAATAATCCGCTCTTCCCCCGACACACCGACGGCGAGGGAAAACTTAAAAGTGCGCTTCAGCCTCTCCGAAGAACAGGCTCAGGCAATCGTGCAGATGACTCTGGGACGTCTTTCCGGTCTTGAGAGGCAGAAGGTCGAGGCAAGGCTTAAAGAGCTCTACGCAAGCATACGTGAGCTGAGAGACATACTCTCAAACGAGGGCAGAATCGACGAAATTATAAAGAACGAGATGCTCGAGATCAAAAACCGCTTTGCCGACGAGAGAAGAACCACAATTGAGGAAGCGGAAAACGAAATCCTGCTCGAGGACCTTATCGAGAGGGAAAACGTCGTTATCACGCTGACACACGAGGGATATATCAAACGCCAGCCCACCGACACCTACTCCGCACAGCGCAGAGGAGGCAGGGGCATAATCGGCACCACTACAAAGGAGGAGGACTACGTCGAAAAGGTCGCTGCGGCTGACTCTCACTCGTACCTGATGCTGTTCACCGACACCGGCAGAGTCCACCTGATGAAGGCCTACCGCATACCCGAGGGCGGCAGAACGGCAAAGGGCACGAATATCATCAACCTCATCGACATAACGCCGGAGGAAAAGATAACCGCGATGCTCTCCGTACCCGATATGGAGGGAGATATTGATGAAAACGACTACCTCGTGATGGTGACAAAACAGGGCGTAATCAAGCGTACACGCCTTTCCGAGTTCAAAATGCAGCGCAAGGGCGGAAAGATAGCTCTCTCTCTCGACGAAGGGGACAGGCTGATTTTTGTCGCGCTGACACACGGCGAAAGTGACGTCATGATTGCCACTGAGGGCGGTCTCGGCGCGCGTTTCGGTGAGGAAAAGGTGTCCGTCATGGGCAGAAGCGCGAGAGGTGTGCGCGGAATCAGCCTCAGAGACGGAGACAGCGTTGCGGGTGCCTGCATACTCGAGCGAGGAGAGGAATGGGCTGAGGAAAACAAGCTCGTCGTAATCAGCTCGGGCGGCTACGGCAAGAGGATCTCCCCGGACGAGTTCGACTCCAAGGGACGCGGAATCCAGGGCATGATGGTGCAGAAGCTCAGCGAAAAAACGGGTGAGATATGCTCAATAGCAGTCTGCCGCGACGACGAGGACCTGCTCATGATAACGAACGACGGTACTATGATACGCACTCCGGTCGACGGAATTCCGGTATACGGCAGAAGCGCGTCGGGTGTAATCGTGATGAAGCTCTCGGAGGACAGCAGGATAGTGAACTTCACTCTGATGGAAAAGGAAGAAGATAAGCCGGAAGATGTGGAGAGCACCGAAAATACCGTGACGGATGTAAGCGATGTCGCGGACGAAAGCGAAGAAAACACGGAAGAAATGAGCGGAGAGTATTCTGAGGAAATGATTCCTGAGGAAGAAATACCTGACGAAGAAATTCCTGAGGAAGAATAAACACACTTAAACGGTGAATGAAATGAAAAGAAATGCGGTCATACTGTCACTTTTGATATCACTTGTGATTTTAATCGGTCTTTCGTCGGTCTCCTGCTCGGAGAAGATGAGCGAAGATGAGATAAAGGATATACTCGTGCCGCTGCTTGAAAAGTCGGAGGAGCTCAACGTCATATATTTCGGAGAGGGGCTGCCAATGACGGTCGACAGGGAGGAAGCCGAGAGGTTCTATTCCTCGTTTGAATCGGAGGTAAAGGCAATAAACTACCATCCGGTCGACAAATCCTGCGGTTACGAGAGCGAGGATGACATACGCGAGGCGACGCTTGAGGTGTTCACGCCGGAGTACTCCGAGTTTTTGTTTGAAAGAGCGTTCACCGGCATATCCGACGTAATTAATGACGGAGTCGGAGACGTGACCCAGACCTCGTCCTACGCGCGCTATCTTGAGCAGAACGGTATGCTCACGGTGCGCATAGACTTAATCAACGAGGCGATAGAGCTCGGCAGAGAGTACGACGTAGACTCACTTGAGATAATCCGTCAGAAGGATAACTACGTGCTCGTGACGATTCCGACACAGCTCGACGGCAAAAGCTGCGATGTGGAGCTGAAGATAGTCAATACCGCGGACGGCTGGCGTCTGGATTCGCCGACATACTGATTTTAAATTCCTCTTTTGTAGAGAAAATGTTTCACGTGAAACAAATCACGTAAAAATCAGAAAAAATGATAAGGGAATTCATTATGGGTTCCCTTTTTGTTTTGTCGGAGAAAAAATTAAAAAAATTCAAATTCGCTATTGACAAGAAATAAAAAACGTGGTATAATAACAAAGCATTCGGTAAGGAGCTTTGAAAAACTCCGTACAGAATTGAATACTTTGGGATTTTATCCAAGGATTTATCTTAGGATTTTATCCTCGATAGACGGGCAAACCGTTGCGTAGTTATGCAAAGGTGGCTGAGCTGGTCTAAGGCGCACGACTGGAAATCGTGTGTTCGGCTAATAACCG
>JBJFHS010000008.1:0-6192 GCA_051893885.1 Eubacteriales bacterium | reverse complement strand
GATGTGGCTTTCCATGCTCTGTCGGAAATGGTGCGCAACTGCTGCATGAACAACCTGTTTACCGTTCACAACGACTGGCGGCGGATGGGACAGGTCATGTGCGACGATATGCGGCTCGCTCCATTCCAGATCGATGCGAATATCGGATTTCCGGCTGCGGTGAACGAAATGCTGCTCTGCTCAGCCGGAGGAACTATTGAACTGTTTCCGGCACTTCCTTCCAAGTGGGAAAAGGGTCAGATCGAGGGACTGCTCACCGTGGGCGGACATATAGTATCTCTGTACTGGGGAGGAGATACCGCGCGGGCTGTTCTGAGGGGCGGATACCGCGATTCGGCTGTAATAGAAGCGTGCGGACAATGGGTGTTTGCGGACGGGAAAAAGCAGGCTGAAGTGAAAATCAACGGCACGCTGGAGCTTGAGCTGCATCGGAATGCGTAAACTCAATTATGTTATCTCTGCTGAAATCGAACAGTCAGAAAACATCTGTAACACAGAAAGGAACGGCTAAAAATGGAAACAATTTATCGAACCGCGGCAGCTCCGTGGGACTTGTCCGATAATCGGGGAAATCATCGCGTTGTGGTGACAGTATCTGAACCGGGGGAATACGTTCATATAAAAGTTCACTGGAGAAGGCGCGATGAGTACCCGGAACGCTGCGGAATCATGGCCCGGAGAATATCGGACGACCGGGCAGTAAACATAAAAGCCGTTTGTGTGACCCGGGAAGCAGGCGAATTTGTTCTGGAAGCACCCGAAGCCGGAGAATACGCAATATACTATATGCCCTGCCGCCGCCTTGGAGACAGTTGGTGGAATCCGGTGATGGATTATGCCAAGGAGGCTTTTCCCGGCTGCGATTCGGTGTGGGAAGAAAATATTCCGCAGGATATGCCGGAAGGAAAAGTAATTGCCATAGAAAGCCGCACGGAATTTGACAGCTTTTATCCGATGGAGCTGCCGGCTACCCCCGATGAGACGAAAAATCTGCTGGAGATGGCAGGAAATGTGCCGTTTGTGCTGTTTCCGGAAGACCGCGAATTCCCGGTGCGGATGCTATACGAGCTGCCATACCGATGGATCGAGCGGGGGCTGACGAACGAATTCAACGGAACCGCCCGACCGGATGAATATTATGTGTTCCAGCTGGCTGTGCTGGCTCGGGAGAACCTCGACGATATTTACGTAGAATATCATGGCGACTCCGCGGAAATAACCTGCTTCAATCGTGACGGCGTCGACTGGCTGGGACATCCGTTTACCAAAAAACTCCGCTGCGATAAAGGCAGGATACAGCCCCTGTGGTTCGGTGTGCAGGTGCCTTGTCAGACGGGACAGATTGATTTTGAAGTTACAGTCTCAGCCAACGGATATTCCTGTACCGTCCCCGTCCATATTAAGATTGAAGGAGAGCCAATTGCCAATCACGGCGACGGAGATTTGTGGCGGCTCTCCCGACTGCGCTGGCTGAACTCCACAATCGGTCTTGACGACGAGCCGGCAAAGCCATACACACCGGTTCATCGGGAAGGAGACACAGTTTTTTGCCTTGGACGCAGCGTTAAACTTTCCGAAAACGGACTTCCCGCCAGAATTGACAGCTATTTTGACGGCAGCATCCATATCGGAGATAAAGCACTGCCCATTCTTCGTGCGCCGGTTGAGTTTTCCGTCAGCGACGAACGCGGCAGAATTGCTTTTTCCGGCTTTGAGAGCAGGACGGTGTGCGAAAAATCCGGCGCCTGCGAGCTGGAAACTACCGGCAGAAGCGACGGATTAAGCATAAAAACCAATAACCGGCTGGAATACGACGGGCACATGGAAACCTTTGTGACCCTGTCCGCCGAAAAGGATACGGAGCTGACGGATATCTCCCTGAACCTCTCCCTGACTCCGGAATGTTCCCGATACATGATGGGCATGGGACGTGAAGGCGGAATCAGTCCGGAATCATGGGCTTATCACTGGGACGAAAGCCGCGCCAACAATTTTGTCTGGATAGGCGGAGTAAACGGCGGACTGAACCTGAAGCTCAAGCACACCGAAGAAGTGTGGGAAATCTATAATTATCAGAAAACCGGGCTCCCGGACAGCTGGGCGAACAACGGAAAGGGCGGATGCCGCATCGAATTCGGTGAAGACGGTGCAAATCTGCGGGCATACAGCGGTTCGCGTACTCTGAAAGCCGGTGAAAGTGTGATATTCCGTTACTCACTGCAAATTACACCCCTCAAGGAGATTGACAGCGACGCCCACTGGAGAGACCGCTATGATCATCCCGGCGACAAGGGCATTGATCTCGAATCCACAAAAGCCGGCGGGGCAACCGTTGTCAATCTGCATCAGGGGCGGGCGGAAAACCCTTACATAAACTACCCATTCTGCAAGGATGATGTCCTCAAACCGATTATCCGTCAGGCCCACGCGATGGGAATCAAATACAAGCTGTACTACACCGTCCGCGAGCTGACCACACACGCGCAGGAATTTTTCGCCGTGCGGAGTCTGGGGGACGAGATTCTGCTTGACGGGCCCACCTTCCGGATCGCGGAGCACTTTAAAGAAGACTTTTTCAAGCAGAACAAATCCGCAAAGAGCACCGGCGGTCCATGGCTGTGTGAGCATCTGCCCGAAGGATACACCCCCGCATGGCAGACCATTTTCCCGGACGGTGATTACGACTGCTCCGTGGCGACGGTAGGACTGTCTCGGTGGCACAACTATTATCTGGATGGGCTTTCGTGGCTCATGCGGGAGACCGGTGCTGACGGAATTTATCTTGACGGCGTGGGATATGACCGTCAGATCATGAAACGGATGCGCAAGGTTCTGGATCAGAGCAAGGATGGCTGCCTGATCGACTTCCATTCCGGCAACAATTTCCATCCGAATTACGGGCTTTGCAATGTTCTGGGTCAGTATATGGAGTTGCTTCCCAGCGTGGACAGCCTGTGGATCGGAGAGGGCTTCGACTACGAGAGAACCAAACCGGACTACTGGCTGGTTGAAATAAGCGGAATACCCTTCGGGCTCATGGGGGATATGCTTCATCGGGGCGGCAACAAATGGCGCGGGATGGTGTTCGGAATGACTCCGCGCTGCAACTGGCCCGAGGGCGGAAGTCCGTTGCCCATCTGGCAGCTGTGGGAAAGCTTCGGCATGAACGGCTGCGTGATGCGCGGATGGTGGGATGAAGAATGTCCCGTACATCCATTAAATCCGGAATGTAAGGCAACCGCTTATGTGCAGGAAGACCGTATGCTGATTTCCGTTGCATCATGGGCGGACGAGACGGTGGAGACTTCACTGGATATCCGCCTGCCCGAGGGATGGGATGCCGGAAAGGTGCGGTATTCAATTCCGTTTATTGAGAATTTCCAGGATGAACAGGATTTTGAGCCGGACAGCCGATTGAGTATAGCTCCTGCCCGCGGAAAAATCCTGATAATAGAAAAAAACGCCTGACAATTAAGCAGGCTTTGGGCGAATAATTACTGTACAAAAACAAAAAACAGGAGGCTGATGACGAAATGAAAAACATCAAGGTGATGCTCTGGTTCGACGTGGAGGATTTCATCACGCCGGAAGCAGACGACGCACTGCTCGCACTTATCAACATGATGGACTCTCTCGGAATACGCGGTTCACTGAAAATCGTCGGTGAGAAGATTCGGGTTCTGAAAAAACGTGGGCGAAATGACATTCTTGAAAAGTTAGCGGGCCACGAAATCTGCTATCACACGGACAGTCACAGCGTTCATCCCACTCAGACCGAATATCTGCACGATATGGGCTTTGCGGAAGGAGCCATAGAATTTGAACGGCGTGAACGGAAGGGCTTTACAGATGTACAGGATATCTGCGGTCAGTTCCCCACCAGCTACGGTCAGCCGGGGGCAAGCTGGGTTCCGCACGTATTTCCGGTTCTGAAAAAATGGGGAATTCCAACGTATCTCGACAGCCATTACCTGCTTTCGGTAAACGAAGAACCGTTCCGTTATGGCGGAATTCTGAATCTGACACGGCTGTGGAGCACCATGCGTCTTGAATTTGACGGCGGAGGACTTGAGGAAGCGAAAACACAGTTCGATGAGTTCTGTGAACGTGCGGGAGATTTGCAGCTTGTCAGCATTTATTATCATCCGTGTGAATTTGCCTGCACGGATTTCTGGGACGGAGTGAATTTCCGAAAAGGTATTAATCCGCCCAGAGAGGAATGGAAGCCGGCACCGCTGCGCACAAATGAAGAAATGCATCGCCGGGTTGACCTGCTGGGTGAGTTCCTGCGGTATACGCTGAAAAAGCCCGGAGTGGAATACATCACCGCGCAGCAGTCGTGCCTATATGAAAAAACGGATCCTTCTCCGATCACGAAAGAATATGTGCAGGAAATCGCGCGTACCCTGACAGATGGGCCGGATTACTACGTGCTGGGCAGCCGTTCTCTGTGTGCGTCCGAGGTGCTGTCGCTCTTTTCGCGTTATGTATCGGGAATGCATCTGACGCCCGAGTTTTTCTATGGGCCTGAAGCGGAACAGCCATCCGAAATTCATGGAAAATCGACGCCGCATGAACTGGCTAAGGCTGTGTCGGAGCAGTATGAGCGTGTGCTCGGATACAAGCAGCTTCCCTCTCTGTACCGGGTCGGCGGGAATTTCATCAATCCGGTTGATATGTTCTGCAGTCTCCGCCGGGCAATTGCGGACGGGATTTCAGCGGATGAGGAGATGGAGCTTTCATGCGGGGAAGGCAAACTTCTGCCGGTGCGCTACGTCAATACCGATTACGACTGGGCGCAGGACTGGGTCATTTTCCCTGACGGTCTGGATGCATCGGGAATTGTTCGGCACGCGCTGCTTCAGACATGGACGCTTAAACCGGCAGTTTTTTGATGTGAAGTTTGTCTCTGTATGGACTACGGGGGTTTTTTAGGCGCAATTAAGGCTGCTCAGTTGCCCTCATGGTATGGCACACGTTCGTCAAACCGCCATCCGTCTTCTGTATGGACACAGATAAATTCGGTGATATGCTCCTCATCCGTGAATACGTCTTTCTGAATGATTCTGACGGTTGTTTCGTCGTTCGGCGTTTCATTGATCTCGTATGTATATCCCGGCGAACGATTCCAGCCCATTGCGCCATCGTCGTGATATGTACAGCCATCAATATTTTTGATATGTACCTGATTTGCAAGCGCATCTTCCAGACAATCTCCGCTGAAAATACTCTCCAAAAACGCTGTCCAATCCTCCCAAGTGTCAAATCTGTCATCTGTAACTTTGAAAAATTCTCTTTGTATCGCAGGATCTGACTCGTCGGCGACCGTTATGGATTCTTCTCCGACACGCGGGGCACCGTATTGAGTATAGCATACATAAAGAAGATAGTTGTCAATAAGAACTGTGATTTCTTCCGTAGAAATTGCAGTTTTTTCTTCTGTAACTTCGGGCTGCGTGATGTTTATGTTTTCGGCGGTCGCCTGTTGGGGAGTATCATTTGAATCCACAGCTGTAATTTCACGATTTGTACATGAACAAAAAAGTAATGTACATAATATGAAGATAAAAATTTTTTTCATTTCAGAGCCGGCAGTTTATTTCAGAGGCAGATATTTCTCTTGGCTGAACTGAACGCATAACGGACACAGCGGCGGCGACACCTGCTGCAGCTCCAATACCGACGCATATCGGCATAACACGGTAATTGGAATGTGCTATGTGAGTGCCCGAGATATTGCGCCCGGAGAGCAGCAGACCGTCGACTTTTTCCGGCACAAGACATCCGTACGGGATAGTATAGCCCTTGTTCTGCGTCCATTTGTGCTGCACTCCGGTCTTGTCGAGTCCTGCGCCGGTCAGATTGTGTACGTCGAAATTGAAGTGTGCGCCGCGTACAACCCAGTCGTCGAACTCACGGGCAGTCAGGATGTCGTTCTCGTTCAGGGTGTACAGACCTTTGAAATGGCGGGTCTCACGTATGCCCATCAGTGACGCCGCGCTGATTATGTAGCAGTTCTCAAATCCCGGCACGAACTCGCGCAGATATTTCACAATCGCAGGCATCTGTGAGCGGCAGACAATTTCGGCGCGTGTCAGATCCTCGGCAGATGTTCCGTCGATTTCGGTGCAGTTAGTCATGTTGCAGGTTACAATGCCCGGCAGTGTTGATTTGTACACCAGCAGATGTCCC
>JBJFHS010000007.1:0-6215 GCA_051893885.1 Eubacteriales bacterium | reverse complement strand
TTCTCCCCGTCAAAACCGTAATGAACGCGATAAGCCGTGCGAAAGACAAGCTGATCGGTCCCGAGGAATACACCGCTCAGGCCGGCAGCGATATGAAATTCAAGCAGATTGCGCAGATTTATGAGCTGTACGCTGCAAAGCTGAAATTTCAGAACCTGCTCGACTTCGACGATATCATCATGCAGACCGTCAATCTTCTGACCGAATGTGAGGAAGTGCGCTCTCTGCTCCAGAACAGATACAAGTATATCTCCGTCGACGAGTATCAGGACACAAACTACGCACAGCTTGAACTCACACTGCTTCTTTCCGCGAAGTATAAAAACATCATGGTAGTCGGCGACGATGACCAGAGCATCTATAAATTCCGCGGAGCTGTGATCGAAAACATCCTGAATTTCGACAAAAACTACGACAATACCGCCGTTATCAAGCTCGAGGAAAACTATCGCTCGACCAAGACAATACTCAACGCCGCAAACCGTGTTATCGCGAATAACTCAGGAAGACTTGGCAAAACTCTGTGGACAAGCGGCGACGAGGGCGAAAAAATCATCATAAAAAATCTCGGAAACCAGAACGACGAGGGAAGATACATCGCTGAAATCGTCACAAACGGAATAAAAGAGGGAAAGAGCTATAAGGATTTTGCCGTACTGTACCGCGCCAACGCCCAGTCACGTGCCGTCGAGCAGGCATTTGCCAAAAGCGGTATCCCGTACCGTATGCTCGGCGGAATGAGATTCTATGACAGAGCCGAAATCAAAGACCTGATAGCATATCTCGCGCTCATAAACAACCCGAACGACGATTTGCGGCTGCGCAGAATCATAAACACACCACGACGCGGAATCGGAGACAAATCCATTCAGATAGCGGAAGCTCTCGCGTATGAAGAGGGATGCCAGCTTCTCGAGTTCCTTCGCAGAGCCAAGCGTTACAGCGCGATTTCTCCCGCGACAGCCAACCAGATGGTTAATTTCGTTTATATGATGGATCACTTCCGTGAGGCCGCAGCATCGATGAAGCCGTCGGAGCTGATTGAACTCGTGGCGGAGGAGTCCGGATACAATAAAATGCTCCTTGAAATGACCGATCTGTCGTCAAGAGATGAAAAGATGAACAATATCGGTGAACTTGTCTCCGCAGCCCGTTCATATGAAGCCGGAACGGACGAACCTACACTTATAGAGTTCCTCGAGGATGTCGCGCTCGTTTCCGATATCGACAAATACGATGAGACAGCGGATGCGGTAGTGCTCATGACAATCCACTCTGCAAAAGGACTTGAATTCCCGGTGGTATTTTTGCCCGGAATGGAAGAAAACGTTTTCCCGAGCTTCCAGACAATCCTTGTGCCTGAGGAGATCGAGGAAGAACGCCGTCTGGCATACGTGGCTATCACAAGAGCCAAAAAACAGCTCTATATAACCCACGTCAGGGACAGAATGCTCGGAGGAAGGTCAAGCTCCAACCAGCTCTCTCGTTTCGCCGCCGAAATTCCTGAGGAGCTTACCGAGAGAGAGGACGAAACCCCGGCAGAGGCAGAGCTCAGACAGCTCCGTCAGCGTCCCGTAAAACAGAAGCCGATAAACCACTTTTTAAACGAAACATCAAAGCCGTCTCCCGCGCTCACCGCACTAAAGCCGCAGAAGTCGGAAACCGTCAGCAGCTTCGAGGTGGGAGATACAGTCAGACATATCACGTTCGGAGTCGGAACGATAATGTCTCAGAAGCCGATGGGCGGAGATATACTGTACGAAATTGCGTTTGAAAAAGTCGGCACGAAAAAATTAATGGCAACATATGCAAGACTGACAAAAGTAGAATAAATAATAAAATCAATTTTAGAAAGGAAATTTCTCTTTCATGAAAAACGATAAGAAACTTGTCCGCGATATTACTTCTATGAATGAAGACTTTGCCAAGTGGTACACGGATATCTGTAAAAAAGCTGACCTTATAGATTATTCAAGCGTCAAAGGATGTATGATAATCCGCCCCTACGGTTACGCTATCTGGGAAAACATCCAGAAAATCCTCGACACACGCTTCAAGGAACTCGGCGTTGAAAACGTGTATATGCCGATGTTCATTCCCGAATCGCTTCTTCAGAAGGAGAAAGACCACGTGGAGGGCTTCGCTCCGGAGGTTGCGTGGGTAACTCACGGCGGAACAGAGCCTCTCACCGAAAAGCTCTGCGTGCGCCCGACCTCGGAAACGTTGTTCTGCGAGCATTACGCAAATATAATCAAGTCTTACCGCGACCTTCCCAAGCTGTATAACCAGTGGTGCTCTGTCGTCAGATGGGAAAAAACCACCCGCCCGTTCCTCCGCAGCCGTGAATTCCTGTGGCAGGAAGGTCACACAATGCACGAAACAGCAGAAGAAGCGAGAAACTTCACTATTCAGATGCTCAACGTGTACGCGGATTTCCACATCAACGATTTAGCCATCCCCGTAATCAAGGGCGTGAAAACTCCGTCAGACAAATTCGCCGGAGCTGAGGACACATACTGCATCGAAGCTATGATGCACGACGGCAAAGCGCTTCAGGCGGGAACATCGCACTACTTCGGCGACGGATTCGCAAAGGCTTTCGATATTCAATTTACCGACAAGGACAACACTCTCCGCTATCCTCATCAGACCTCATGGGGTGTTACGACCCGTATGATCGGCGGAATTATCATGACGCACGGCGACGACAACGGACTTGTTCTTCCTCCGGCTGTAGCTCCGATTCAGGTGGTTATCGTTCCCGTCGCAATGCACAAGGATGGAGTTCTTGAAGCCAACACTGCGCTCTACAACAGACTTAAGGACAAATTCAGAGTAAAGCTCGACGACAGCGACAACAGCCCCGGATGGAAGTTCGCCGAATATGAGATGAAGGGCGTTCCGCTCAGAATCGAAATGGGTCCGAGAGACATCGAAAACGGCGAATGTGTCATCGTGACCCGTTACAACATGGAAAAAACCGTCGTTTCCATTGAAAATATCGAGGGAGTCGTTGCGGAAAAGCTCAGTGAAGTGCGCGAGGGAATGTATAAAAACGCCCTTGAAAACCGCGAGAGAAGAACCTACTCCTGCACAACGATTGACGAAATCAAGGAAGCTCTCACACACGGCGACGGACTTGTAAAAGCAATGTGGTGCGGTGACGAGGAGTGCGAGGACAAGGTCAAGGAGCTCACCGGAGTCGGCTCAAGGTGTATCCCGTTTGATCAGGAGCAGCTGTCCGACAAGTGTGTATGCTGCGGAAAGCCTGCTAAGCATATGCTTTACTGGGGCATCGCGTATTAATTTATAAATTCATAACGGCGAAAGAGGGGATGGCTTGAAAGAATTCTCTATAACCAACAACGAAAAGCTCAAGAGAATCGATCCGGTCATTCTCTTTTGCGTTCTCGGAATGAACCTGATGAGTATCATAACCTTGGCCGCCGCGTCGGATGCATACGGAACGTGGTACGTCAAGGTTCAGACGCTTGCCTCGTGTATTGGCTTTATCGGAATGGCGGTGCTGACCTTTATCGACTACGACGCGCTGATAACAAAGATGAAATACGTATTTTTCGCGCTGTCTGTGGGACTTATGGTCATCGTCATGATATTCGGGCGGGGAAGTATGGGAAACAAAAACTGGCTTCCGATACCGATTCCCGGGCTTAATCTGTCGTGGCAGCCATCGGAATTCGTTAAAATTACATTTGTTGCCTGCTTTGCCCTGCATCTCGCGTATCTCAAGGATAAAATAAACCATCCGCTCTCGGTATTGCAGCTCGGAATTCACGCGGGACTCATAATCGGGCTTGTCGCGTTAACGGATTTCGGCATGGCACTCGTATATATAGCGATGGCAGCGTTCATGATTTTTGCCGCCGGCTTGTCACTGTGGTATTTTCTGGGAATCGGGGGAGCCATCATTATCGCATCTCCGTTTTTGTGGCAGCACCTGTCCGAAAAGCAGCAGAGCCGCATATTGATTGGATTCAATCCGGACCTCGACCCGCTCGACAAGGGCTTGCAGCAGATTGCGAGCAGACGTTGTATAATTTCCGGCGGGTTCAGAGGTGCAGGCTTTTCGGGAGGAACGAAGTATTACTCACTTCCGGAGGGCCAGTCAGACTGCCTGTTTGCGGTGCTAGCCGAAAAGTTCGGGTTCATCGGAACGTTTCTGTACATTGCGCTGATGGTTACGCTTATTATCCGGATTCTCTGGATTGCGAAAGGCACGCGGAAGACATACGCTTCATACATATGCGTCGGAATCGCGGGTATGCTGATAGCTCAGTCGATTGAGAACATTGGAATGTGCCTCGCTATGCTTCCCGTCGTCGGAATCACACTCCCGTTTTTCTCATACGGGTCATCGTCAATTATTTCAATGTACCTGTTTATCGGAATTGTACAGAGTATCTGCGCTCACAACAAAAAATACTACTTTGAGCGCGAAAAAGAATAACAAAAAAAGGATTTGAACCTGTAAAACGGAACAAATCCTTTTATTTTGTGTTTTATGAATAATCCGTCATGAAATTATTCGTCGCCGCGGGTTGCAGAAACGCTTTCGTTCATTGCAGAAACCGCATTTCCTACGTTGTTCGAGCCGTAACGGATGTCCTTCTTTTCGATGGAAACCACATGGTTGTTTACAACAGCGGAAACCTCAGCAAATGCGGCGTTGTTGAGATAATCGTTTACATTGCCGCAGGTGAAGATGAATTCGGGGTCAGCAGCGATAATATCTTCCTCGGACATGGTGCCGAAGCCGTCGATTGAGCATATATTTTCAAGACCGGAAGCATAGAGAAGCTCTGTCACATATGTGCCGTTTCCTACGGTTTCGCCGTCGCCAAGGTCAATGTACACTCTATATTTTGTCGAATAAGAGGAGTTATTGAGCTGAGCTACGTTCATTACGTTTGTGAGCTTTGAAACAGCGTCATCGCCGTTTACGCCCATAACCTTCGCGCAGAGGCGGACGAGGTTGTTGATATCCGCTACAGACTGAGCCTGAGGAATTACGAATACGGGGATGTCGGTAGTTCCTACAGCGTCCTTGTCAGCTTCATCGACGAAAATTACTTCGGGAGAGAGAGAAGCGGCTCCGGATGCGTCAACAGTTGAAGAAACCGAAACATATCCGGCGGAAACCTTGTCGACAGCGGAGAGCTTGGATGTGCCGCCGAGGTTGTCGATAACGATGGATGCAGCGGGAGAGACAGATACAATTTTTGTGATGCTTGTGGACAGTGTGTAGGTTTCACCGTTCAAGCCTGACACAGTCTGAGTACCTGAGGATGTCTGAGTACCTGTATTGATGCTGAGACCTCCGCTTTCTTTTTCGCCGCAGGATGTAAGCACACACGCAAACACCATGATCAAAGCGAGGACCAATGCTAATTTTTTCATGATATATATCCTTTCAAAAAAATATTGCCATGTGTTATTGTATCATATAACGCCAAAAAGGTCAAGGTTGTTTGCCAAAAATTCAGCAAATAAAAACTAAATTTGTCTTTACTGATATTTTACACCAGCGCTGCCAGAATTTTAGGGGTTACATTTTTTATGCGTCGGTATTATAATGTTAATATATCAATTAATGCAGTCGAGGATTGGAAATGGAACTGATCGTAATAAGCGAGTCAAAAATAAAACTGATGCTTACAGAGGACGATATGTCAATGTACCGCGGAAACACAAAGGATGTGCTGCGCAGTATAATGGAGGATGTGCGGACCAAGTGCGGTTGCAGTGAGATGAAGGGCAGAATTTTTATACAGATGTATCCCTCACGCGGAGGCGGATGCGAAATGTTTGTAACAAAGCTGAATGAACACACAAGCAAAAACAGTCTTGTCTGTATGCGAACGGGGGAGGAAAAGGTGCTCGCCGAATACAGAAAATATATATACAGCGAAAGAGGAAAATTCATCATTTATTCTTTCGAGGACATGGAATACCTGCTGAAGTGCTGCCGCGATCTGACCCGGATGAACTACAGCGGAAGCAGCACTGCGTATGTGGACAAATCAAAGCGAATTTACTACCTTATACTCGATACGGAAACACACATCGCCGGAGAGAATCTCGGAAGACTGTGCCCAAGCCGTGAATACTATTACATAAACGAGCACTGCGACGTAATATGCCAGAGCAAGGCGGTCGAACTGCTCGGCAGATTTGCTTAATTTTTGCATTGCGGT
>JBJFHS010000006.1:0-6227 GCA_051893885.1 Eubacteriales bacterium | reverse complement strand
GGAGTGAGGCTGAAAAAGATACGGTGCCATTCACAGCGGCGGAGCTTGAAAGGATGTCGGAAATTGCTCTCGAAAAAGTGACCTCACGCGCCGGGCACTTCTCTGCCATTATGGGAGTCAGCTATAATAAAATCACTGTGCGGAGGCAGGTTTCACGATGGGGCAGCTGTTCGTCGAAGAAAAATCTGAACTTCAACTGTCTGCTCGCGCTTGTGCCGGACGATGTGCTCGATTACGTGGTAGTACACGAGCTGTGCCATCTGAAGGAGATGAACCACTCGGAAAAATTCTGGCGCGAAGTGGAGCGAGTTATTCCCGATTATAAGGAAAAGCGAAAATGGCTGAGTGACAATGGCGGAGAGCTGATTCGCAGGCTCAGAATTGGAGATAAACCATAAAAAATACTAATTCTATTTTACGAGGAGCAATATATGATTTTGAAAAAAGAAATCATCGGCTTCCGGACAGTAGAGCATAAGGCGGAGCTTTGTGTGGTTGGAGGCGGTATGGCGGGAATTACAGCTGCAATTTCGGCTGCACGTCACGGTGTCAAAGTGCTGATCATGCAGGACAGACCTGTTTTCGGCGGCAATGCTTCAAGCGAAATCCGGATGTGGATACGGGGAGCGGGACTTAAAAATCGGGAAACCGGACTGTCGGAAGAAATCGCGCTGGAAAATATCTACCGCAATCCCACGATGAATTATTCGATATGGGACAGTGTGCTATATGAAAAAGTGATGGAAAACGAAAACATCACGATGCTTCTGAACTGTTCCTGCTGTGATGCAGAAATGGACGGCGACAGGATCGCAAACATCACCGGCTGGCAGACGACGACGCAGACATGGCACAAGGTATCCGCCGATATATTTGCCGACTGTTCGGGCGACAGCGTACTGGCTCCTATAACCGGTGCGGAATACCGAATGGGTCGTGAAAGCCGCAGCGAGTTCAATGAGGATATTGCGCCGGAGGAGTCGGACAACTGCACTATGGGTATGTCCTGTTTGTTTCAGGTGCGCGAAAAAGAGGAAAAGACAACCTTTATCCCGCCGGTCTGGGCAAATCATTACACCAAGGAAGACTTCCCCTACCGGCTCAACATCAGCGATCCGAATGCGTGGCAGACCGATAATTATTGGTGGATTGAGGTTGGCGGAACGGGCAACTGTATTGACGACACCGAGAATCTGCGGGACAGACTTCTGAAAATTGCTTTCGGCGTATGGGATTACATAAAAAACAGCGGTGATCTCAATTCGGACTGCTGGGAATTGGAGTGGCTTGGTTTTCTGCCCGGAAAGCGTGAAAGCCGGCGCTATGTCGGAGATTACATCCTGAATCAGAATGATATCCGCTCGGAAGGCAGGTTCGAGGATATAGTCGCATACGGCGGATGGAGTATGGATGACCATCATCCCATGGGATTTGATACTGCCGATCGTCCGACGATATGGCATCCGGCTCCCTCTCCGTACGGAATACCGTATCGCTGTCTTTATTCAAAAAATATACGGAATCTGATGTTTGCGGGCCGAAATATCAGTGCCACACACACCGCAATGGCTTCCTGCCGTGTTATGGCAACGTGCACCACATTGGGTCAGGCACTCGGAACTGCGGCTTCTGTGGCAATCAAAGAAGGAATAACTCCCCGCGAAATATATCCCGACAAAATCAGAACCGTACAGCAGCTGCTTATGGAGGACGACTGTTTCCTGCCCTTCTTCAAACGGGAAAAGAGCGGACTCATGGAGCGGGCAACAATCCGATGCGATGAAGGTGATGTTCATACGCTGTTTAACGGGACAGACAGACCGACGCGGAATGAAGTCAATTATTGGCAGGGCAAGACAGGCAGTGAAATCGTGATTTCTTTCGATAATATGGAACGTGTGGAAAAGCTGATGCTCTATCTGGACAGTGATCTGGAGCGCACATCGTGGGATGGATACAAGGGATTTTACAAGGATTATCCGATACGGTGCAACCATCATCTGAGCGATAAGCCTCTGCCAATGCCTGCCTCCCTTCTGAAAAATATTGAGGTATATCTGAATGACGGCAGCGGCTGGATAAAGCAGGCAGAAATTCACGACAATCACAAAAGGCTTCTGACGGTTGATATCGGGAAAGAAATAAAGGAAATCAAAATTATACCGACAGAATCATGGGACATGGATGAGGCCAGAATCTATTCAATACATATAAAATAAGTATAGCTGAAAATTTGACGGAGATCATAGACTAAAAGAAAAGTCTCTGCTTTTTGGTATGCCATGCAGCGCACCCGGGCAGAGACTTTTTTTAGTGCTTTACTTACTTATTTTGCGGAGAGCTCGTTTTCGTACTTTTCGATCATCTTCTTGACCATCTGACCGCCTACCGAACCGGCTTCTCTTGCGGTGATGTTGCCGTTGTAACCCTTCTGAAGGTTAACGCCGACTTCGTTTGCAGCTTCCATCTTGAACTGTTCCATTGCAGCCTTTGCTTCGGGAACTACGATTTTGTTGTTGGTATTGTTAGCCATTTAATTAACTCCATTCAAATATTTTTTATTGCAGAGCTTTGAACTTCCTAAATTTTTGGTGGATTTTCGTGCTCTACGCTAATATTATGAATCAGGTGTTGTTTTTTTATGAATGGTAATTTATAGCTGATTTTTGTGAGTTTTTATAAAGTTCTTGATTTTATATCTCTCATAAGGTTTTGATTTGTATTGAATTCCTGCAGGAGTTGACGGTTACTTTAATCTGTCGAGTCAAGTCTATTTTAATTTACAAACCATAAATCAGCAATTCCTTAACAGTCGGTCGATTTCCGCGCCGATGACATCTGCCATACGGACAAAGCCCGCATCATTGGGATGACAGCCATCGACGGTGCAGGCATCGTGATATTCCGTGCCAAACAGTGTATGACCGTCGATGAATCCGACAGTAAGCGGATCGTCCGAATACAGCTTTCCGTAGGTGGCATATATGATATCGCGGCGTCGGATGTCATCCTCTCTGAATAATGCATCGGGCTTGCTGACAAGGATCATCGGAATATCCGGATGCGCAATGCGGATTGTGCGGCACAGCTTTTCATGCGTCGCTGCAAGATGTTCCGGACTCGGCGCATTGTGGTCATAATCGCAGACAAAAACGGACATATCAAGCGATGCGATGTATGCGGCCATTGCGTCCTCTCCTCGCGCGGAACCGGAAAAGCCGAGATTGATATGGTCGATATTTCGCTTTGCCGAGATGATATTCTGATACGCATTGCCGGGACGTGAGGCACATCCACCCTGTGTGATGGAAGAACCGTAATAAACGATGGGAGCGAGAGAAAGGTATTCCGCGCCGCTGCCGATCTGCGATCCTTCCTTCAGACCGATTTCCAGTGTCATGACATCGTTGTACAGCGGAAAATGAATCGTGTAGTCGTGTATTCTGCCGTCCGTATTCTGATACCTGACAGAAGAATAACCGTTTGTCATCCCAACAGGAGGCATGAAGGTACCGCAGTAGACATCGATGCCATTCATATGCTCATATAAATCAAAGCCGGATGTGCCTGCCAGCGTCATATGCGGAAAATTCGTAACGCTCTGCATATTACACCGAACTGCAATATAGGGAGAGTCGGTCGAAAAACGCACCCGTCCTCCTGCGGTATGCAGATGCAGGCCATAAACGCCGTCACTGACTGCACGGGCAATGCTCTCCGGCATACGACGGAATACGGGTTGATTTTTATAGTCATACAGACCATAAACGCGGAACGGATCATTTCTGACATCCGAAAAAACTATGTCAGTCAGACCAAGAGCTGTCTCAACCTTCAGATTCCGGTCGATTTCTTCGATACGCATGAAAAAACACACCTCTCAATATATGTAAAATAGGAAGCATCGGGATTTGGCTGACACAAACCAATGCCGGAAACGATGTATTTTACTGTGTTACAGGTTCACATGACGGAGAATATCCGCGGCAGGTGCGGGAATGCGTCCCAGATAATCCGGACCGACGTTCAGCAGATAATTGATGCCGCGCGCATTCAGATGATCTTTTATTGCCCGGACACGCTCTGCACTCTTCCAGTTGTTGTCAAAGGATTTATAACCCCATGTATCGTTCAATGTAGCCGGAGTTTCATACAGCATATCCCCCTTGTCGTCGTCCGGTATTTCGTTGTCTCCCGCTGAGGCATAATCGCCGCGTCCGTTTCCGATACGGGAATTGACAAGGCAGTCCGGCTGATAGGTCTTGACCATATGATAGAGCTCGTCACTCTGTTCGGGTGAAATTGTGTTTGGTGTGTCAAACCAGATAAGGCACAATTCGCCGTAACCTGTGAGAATTTCCCTGACCTGCGGTTTTATCTTATCTTCAAAGCACTGGGTATAATTCTTATGTGCGTCATCCGGGAAGTCCCAGTTATTTGTCCAGTATGCCTTGCCTCCGCACCATGTTTTACCGGTTTTATAACCGCCGCCGTTCGGTTCGCTCCAGTCGAGGTCCTGTGAATAATACAGCCCGAGCTTCAGACCGTGCTTATAACAAGCTTCCGCAAGCTCTGCGAGAACGTCACGTCCGAACGGAGTTGCATCGACAATGTTGAACTCTGAGACTTTTGAATGGTACATCGCAAATCCTTCATGGTGCTTGGCGGTGAATACCATGTACTGCATACCTGCGTCCTTTGCCAGCTTCACCCATTCCTCTGCGTCGAATAGAATCGGATTGAAAACGGATGCGAACCTGTGGTATTCGGCATTCGGAATCCGGAAATACTGCTGCGCCCACTCGCCGATATCCTCCATGCGTTTTCCTTTCCACTCGCCAGCCGGTAGCGAATAAAGACCCCAATGGATCATCATGCCGAATTTTGCGTTTTTGAACCAAGTTTTATTGTCCATATGCCTGTTTCCTCCTTACGGTATCAGCATTGTTTTTATGTTGTTTCCTGATTTTGCATCTTCAATGGCAAGGTTGATATCGGATATGCTGTAACGGGAACTGAGTTTCTTTATCGTTTCATGCAGCTCGGTATGTCTGCACAGGAAATCAAGATATGCCCTGACATCGGACATTGAATACTGAGAAGAGCCGATTATGTGCAGCGCTTTAAAAGTAATCATCTGCGGCTGTATTTCAATACTTCCGCTGTTGCTGTACTGCCCCGGAACCAGATATACCCCACGATTGCGCAAAATTTCCATGCCCTGTGGAACGGCCCGAGGAGCTCCCGAAGCCTCAATGCAGAAGTCAACTCCCAATCCGCCGTTTTCTTTCTGCAATCTGTCAGTAATTGCCTGAGTACCCATTTTTGTTAGGTTAAAAACTTCTTTTGCTCCAAGCTGTACGGCCAGTTCCTCGCGCCTGTCATTATTTCCCGCGGTAATGGCATAAACCGATTCCACACCGATTGAATGCAGGTACATAAGAGCATAGCAGCCGACCGGGCCCAACCCCTGAACTGCGGCTGATTTTATCCTGCTGAAGTCAACGCCTGCCTGTTTTGCCAGATTAATGGTATGCATAACGGTAGGACCGGGGCAGGCAAAGACAGCAGCCATTTCAGGATCAAGCTCATCGGGAATTTTTATCAAATTGGAAAGCGGTGTATAGTTCACTTCCGCATAACCGCCGTAAAGATAAGGAGGTTCGTCAATGCTTCCGCCGTTCGTCACCTGCATATTAACGCAGTTCGCATCATCGCCGGATTTGCACAGCAAACACTCACCGCACGGAACCGCAATGTCGGCAATCACATTGTCACCTGCCCTGAGATTGTATGCCGCAGCCTCCGCCGGATCACAATCTTCAAGCTTGCCCACAAATTCGTGACCGATAATGGAAGGCGGCTCAACAGTCAGCTTACCGTTATGGATATGAATATCCGTACCGCAGATTCCGCTCGCTATCAGTCGGGAACGTCCGTAACCGCGCGGTGTTTTTGTTATGTCAAACTCCCGTACTTCAAAAGGAAGATTTTCACCCACAAAGACTGCTGCTTTTGCTTTCATATAAAATACCTCATTTTCATTATGTTTCAATATATACAAAGAAATACTGCCCGTAAAAATCCGCAGCTTTTTTTATCAGCTCATCGGACTGCGGCACAACATCGGCATAGGCGTAGGATAATCCCATTGCTTCATATTTGCCGCTCCCCAGACGATGAAACGGCAGAATATCCAGATATTTCGCTCCGATTCTGTTCAGCTT
>JBJFHS010000005.1:0-6269 GCA_051893885.1 Eubacteriales bacterium | reverse complement strand
CGTTACCGTCTGTACTGCACAGGACTTTGTTTTTCAGCCGATACAAATTGCCGAACATCAGGAACGCATAGTATGCCGGAAAAAGTCCGTGGCGGAGCGGGTCAAACAAACCGCAGTAGCCGCTGGAGATCCATCCGTCGTAATACATACACATATCAGTGGGTGTTTCATGCATTCTGCACATCATTGTGAGAATATCCGAGGCATCACGCAAAGTTCCCCGATTCTGAATACCGGGATTCCATTCATTCAGAAAAACTTCGCAGCCGCAGAACCCGAATTCATCCAGCTTATTGCGGACATACTGTGCATAGCCGACGTTGTCATTGTCGCCTGCATAGCTGTGCCATGAGAAGAAATCAAGACCTACTCCGTGTTCTCTGATGTAGGAGAGGAAATCAAGGAAAAATTCCACGAAATATTCGGTGCGCGGACTTGAATTGGCAATATGGGAGAAATCCGCTGAGGACAGTGCATAGAAACCGCAGGAAGCATATCCTCCGATTTTCAGCTGCGGGAAGCAGGCCTTCAGATGGGTGTAGGCCGTACTGTACAGCTCAAAAAAACATTCCTTTGTGCCCTTCCACATGGGATTGTCGTCGATTTCGGGTTCATTGTCGGGTTCGTTCCAGATTTCCCAGTACTCGATATTCATCCGGTATCCGTCCGCCCATCCCTCGTTATAATGGCGGATAATATGCTCGCATATCCGTGCCCATTTGCCGGCGTCCTTCGGAGGATAGATGTGATATGCGCGGATTTTGTGGTAGTTTTCAATCGTGGCGCCGAGACGGTAAAACGGTTTGATTCCGTGCGCGGTCAGCTCTTTCAGCAGCACGTCGGTGAAAGCGAAGTCATAGGAGGACGGGTCGTTTTCATCCGCATCAAAATCCGGGAATATGTTTTCGATATCAACATAGCGTGAACCTCCGTATCGTCCTCCCGTGTCATGAAGCCGGGCATACGGTACGGCGGCGTCACGCAGAGAATCATACAGTCCGAGATAATCATCGGGAACGGTGGGCGCATTGTTAATGGCGTGCATGGGTTTGATCAGTCCGACTTTTTTGGAAAAATCGACATTCAGCTGCGTTGTTTTCATAAAAATACCTTAAAGTCAGTTGTATTTACGTGGTTTTTTCAACAGAATTGCAGAGAGTCCGGCAAGTGCGCCAAAAAGAACTGAAATATCAAAGGTTTGCGGGGCTTTGATTACGGATTCTTCGACAGTGGGCTCTTCAAGTACAGGTTCTTCGACAACGGGTTCCTCAACGACAGGCTCTTCGGCAACAAGCTCTTCGGCAACAGGTTCTTCAACGACAGGTTCTTCGGCAATGGTCTCCATTTCACCTTTCAGAAGAATGGCATCAACAAAAGATGCTGCGTTTTCTTCACCGTTTGGCCAGATATCGGCGGGAACATTTTTGTATCTGACCTCGCTGCCGTCTTCATTTCTGTCGAGATATGCAAACATTGTTGCAATTTTTGTGCCCTCTTCAAACGTGTACCTGGATTCTCCGGGTTCGTCAAGACCGAATTCGAGATTGATCCACGGAATATGGTATTCAACCGTCATTGTACCGTCCGAATATGAGCCTTTTCCGGTGATAATGCCGGTGCAGTCGGGGCTCGGAGAGGAGTTGAAATGAACACGGGGTGCGATTTCTCCGTTGTCAAAAACGCCTACAGTGACCCAGCGTCCGATATCATCTGCGAAAAACGCAAACTGAAATGCATCTGCTGCGGGGCCGATATCACCGCCGTGTGCATCCCAGCTCTCCGCTTTTACAGGAGTGGCATCAGATGAGGTTGCAGCGATATAAATTCCGGTATCGTCCCATGCGAAGCGATAGACTACCTTCATGTCATCGGTCATTTCGCCGGAGTAACCGCCTCCAACGGAATCTACCAGAGCTTTGTCCATAACGAATACGCTGTCTTCGCCGTATTCACCCTCGGAGATAACACCGTCAAGGGTGGGTGTGCTTTTGTATGCTGGAATGTCGGCAGCGGATACAGCGGTGGCAAGAAGAAGCGCACCGAAAATTACTGCAAAAGTTTTCTTAAACATTTTTGTCTCCTCAATATTTTTAATTTTTTTATTTTCGTTTATAAAAGCTCATGAGCAGTCATTACTTGCGCGGAGCGGGTTCGTAGGGTTGGCTCGACGGAGGAACGCACTGATTCTTAGCTTCCGGGAAGGGTGAGGCGTCGTCATTTTCATACATCACACGTTCTTCTTCGTTGTGGAAATCGGGGATTTTGTATTCCCTGCCGTTTTCCAGCGCACTGCGCCATCCGAGAATACCTACAGCGGACATGGTAACTGCACGGTATACATCAAAGAACGGTGCGACGTTGTCGGTAATATATTCAAGGAATTTGTAAACTACCCAGAAATCTCCGCCGTTGTGACCTGCTTTTTCTGCCCGTTCACCCTCAGATGTCCAGCCGGGTTTGTATGTTGTGAATTCCTGCTCACCTTCTGGAACACACCAGTAGTTATAACCGACGCGTACGCTGGTCTCGTCTCCGCGGATTGTTTCAGCGCCTCCCCTTGAGCATGAAACGCGGTACCAGTTGCCGTGAGGGCCGACGGATCCTGTTCCCGTAATGCGGAAGAGCGCGCCTGACTGAGACTGACACAGCATAATTGAAATGGCATCTGCGCTGTGACGGCCGCTTCCCTCAAACACATCGGGAGCAAAGACACTTCTCGCGTTGACGGTCGTTGGCATTTCTCCGGTGATATACATCAATGGGCCGAGAGAGTGAGTCAGATAATAGGTTTTCGGAATCCACGATCTCCAATGTTCTGGAAACGGAGAGCAGTAGATCATCTCATCAATAGACATCGGATGTATGTATTCACCTTCGGCATACAGTACCCTTCCGAGTTTTCCCGTTTCGTAAACCCTTTTGAGCTCCTGATTTGCGCAGAAGAAAGGATAATTTTCCGCCAGCATATATTTTCCGCCTGTCCGCTCGACTGCACGCACCAGTTCGACTGCCTCAGCCATTGTGGAAGCCGCCGTTGTTTCGCACAGCACTGCTACACCGCGTTCCAGAGCTTTTATTGCATACGGGACGTGCTGGTGGAAGAAGTTGCAGATAATGACGCCGTCAAGTCCGCATTTAATGAATTCGTCAAAGTCAGTAAATGTCAGCGTTTCGGGCGGACACAGCTCCTTTGCCTTTGCAAGTCTGGGTTCTTTTCGTTCGCAGATTGCGGTAAGCTCTGCTTTATCCTTCAGAAGGTTGAGGATCTTTATATAGTCCTGACCTCTGCTGCACCCATATATTCCGATTTTTGGCTTTTTGTTCATGGTTATCCTCCATTATTGAATATAGAAATGAAAATAGATTTTATAATCGGTATAACACTTAATAATCAAGCTCCTCAAAAGAGGTCTGAAGATTTCCTATCTTTTTCTGAGCGGGCTTTTTTAATGAAGCATATAATGAAGCGAAATTGTTCTGACCGGCATCGGGTATTTTTTGCGAGACGATCTCAAACAAGCCTGTGATGTTGTAAATCATTGCCGGTTCATATCTGATTCCGCTGAATATCAGGTCGAGCATTTCGCTGCTTTCTGCGTTATAGGAGTACTTTGTTTTACAGGAAACCTCATAGTAAGCGTGGAGAGAGGTCTCTGTGGATTCACAGGAAAGTGCCTCAAGCATGAAGCCTGAGAAGTTTTCATCTGAGCAAGACGATGGGATGCCGAACATCATACAGAAAATATCTGCCATTGTAAAGTAATTCTGCTGTTCTTCGTTGAACTTGGGGTAAGGAATGACTGTGGAGCCGAATTCGCAGGATGAATAGATACCCTGAAGGCTGTGCGGGAACAGAGTAACAAACAGTGCTTTACCTGCCTTGTAGGAATTGACGAAGGAACTCCAGTCTGAGCTGTCTGAATAAAACGCAGCTTGTCTGTTGCAGCCCGCTGTGATTACCTTGTCGATTGAATTCGTGATATGTTCCAGATTTTCCGGCAGAATAAGTGCATCCTCCGCGTCTTTCTGGATCAGGATATTGTCAAGTCCGTAGAACAGGGTGGCGATTGCGTTCGGTGAATCCATGACAAGACCCCATTGATCGTCATAGTAATCCATTTTGCCGTCACCGTTCAGATCGTCAGCAATCAGTTCAATGTACTGTGTCATCAGGTCAATTGTCCATTTTCCTTCTCGGACTATGTCGACGATATTTGGTATCTGATATGCGGCGGCAAGGTCGGTATTATAAAGCATGATATAAGCGCGGTTTTTGTCTCTCAGGGAGAAGTCGCTGGTGGTAAAGTACAGTTTTCCGTAAGCGGATACCTTTTCGTTGACATCCTTATTCCAATAAGGCTTTTCAAAGTCAATGTATTCGTTGTTGTTCAGATTAAAAAGATATCCGTTCAGTGCGGTGCTTCCGATGTACCTTATCTGCTGGAAGAAGCAGTCGTAATTTTTTTCTCCGGCGGCGTGTGTGGCTGCGAGAAGGTCGCCCTGATTCATATACAGTTCCTGAGTGATTTTTACATCGTATCGGGATTCTATTGTCTGGTTTCTCGTAAAAATCGCATCATTGACCGGCTCGGCTGTCATCTCATCCGCAAAAATTTCAAAATTGGAAAATTGCTGGTATGTGCCGCCATCCTCTCCCAGAACGTTAAAGACTCGTCCGTCCCATTTGACATCGGGCAGGTCGGCAGTGATTTTTTCCGGGACATCCTCCTCGGTTTCGGCACTGACGGACTCCGTGCTCTCATCGGTTTTGGAATTGCCCGCTGTGCTTTCTTTTGTTTCTCCGGCACAGGAATTCATGGAAGACAACATTATCAGCAGGGCGAGCAGTAGACTGAGCTGTTTTCCTGTCTTTAAGTTCATACTAAATCCTCCGTTTGTTCTATGTGTTTTGTTTTTCCATAAAATTGTGCAATATCAGACGAGTTATTGATATGTGCTTAGTGAATGTTTCATAATACGACACACATTATATATATCATTTAAAAAAGCTTTTGTCAATAGAGTTTGTTACGAAACTGTTTCGCTTTATCAAGTATTGATTTCTGTTTGATTTAATTATATAATATCTTCATACAGACAGAAAGGATTTGTAAATAATGACCTATCGCAAGATAGCGCAGCTTGCCGGAGTATCTTTATCGACGGTTTCAAAAGCTCTGTCGGGAAGCCCGGAGATAAGTGCCGAGACCGTCAATCGCATCCGTATGATAGCCGAAGAATACGGAGTTATCCGACCGAAATACCGGCGAAACCGGCCTGCAACCCGTATAGCAATAATCGTCCCGGAGATCGTCAGCGTATATTACTCTCAGACGGTCAGCGGACTGGTCTCGGAGCTCAGGCGTTTTGGAATCGAGCCGTATATACATCTCTGCGGCTTCGACTCGGAGCGATTCTGCATGATAATCGAACAGCTCACTGACGAACGTCTCGCCGACGGAATTATCACATTGTCAGATATTCCGTATCCGCTCCCGCTTGAAATTCCGATGGTCAGACTGACAGCAAGGAATCTGACGGATCGGAGCGACACTGTCTATTGTGACCTTGAGTCGGGCATATTCGAGGCGCTGGAGTTTCTGATGGCACTCGGACACCGGCGCATAGGCTTCATCGGAGAGAAAAACACAAAGATGAAGCTCGCATATTTCAAATCAAACGCCGCGAGACTCGGACTTGAAGCCGACCCAAAGCTCATCTATACAAGTATAAAGCGTTTTGCGGAAATAGGCTCCGAGGCGGCAGAATACTATATGACGCTCGACGAGAAACCCACGGCACTGCTTGCGGCTTATGATGAGGTTGCACTCGGTGCAATACACACCTTCACTCAAAGCGGGATTCGCGTTCCGGAGGACATCTCAATAATCGGCATAAACGACATTCCGAGCGCTTCCTATGCGAGTGTGCCGCTTACTACTATACGAACCTATGCGTCGGAGATAAACAGTCTCGGCGTCAAGCTTCTCCTCGATCACATAAAAGATCCCGAGAAGCATATACCTCAGCAGGTGCTTGTCAGATGCGAGCTGATAATCCGCGACACGACGTCAAGAATCAGAACAGAACAAAATCAATGAAAGGATGCTGCAAATATGCGGTTAGAGTGACACGAAATGAAATTGAGAATCGACAGATCGAAGATAACCGGCAGGATAAAGCCGATGAACGCCGTCAACAACGGTCCGAGGTACACCGATAACGCAGACCAGAATTTAACCAATCTCCCCGCTTACCGTGACGCCGGA
>JBJFHS010000004.1:0-1598 GCA_051893885.1 Eubacteriales bacterium | reverse complement strand
CCACACCAGTATGAACAGGCAGGTCATGTACCCGATGTAGAAGTTCGACATGATCGAATACACGAGAGAGACGACGTAGAGCCTGAATCTGCCCTCGGTTATCAGCGCGTCGACGGAGAGGAGTATCAGCGGAAAGACGATAACGTTGTCCATCCACATGACGTTGTGCTGCATGACGACCGCGTAGGAGCACAGCGCGTACATTGTCGAGAACATCACGCGGGACAGAACCGTCATATCGCGCTTTTTTGTCAGCAGGTACGAGAAGGACAGTCCCGCGCAGCCGGTTTTCAGAACGAGGATAAAATACATCGCCTCTGTAATCGACTCTTTCGGGAACAGTGCGACGATGAGCGAGAAGGGGCTTGAGAGGTAATAGGCGAACATACCCAGAAACTCCCCGCCGAGAGCCCGCTCAAAGGTATAAATTATTGATTCGCCCTCGGTTAAAATACTCCGCAGCTGCTCAAAATAGTAGATATACTGCGCGTTCAGATCGAGCACGAGGACGGAATTTTTGCCAGTCGGGTAGACTCCGAGGCAGCAGTAGATTAAAATCATGCCGAGAAACGGTGCGAGGAAGGAAAAATACATTGCTCTGCGGTTGTCGTATTTCCTGTCCTCGGAGAGCAATGCGGCGGAATTTATTTTTTCAGTCATTTTCCCCCACCTCAGCTTTCGGAATAACGCGCTTCACGGATTTTTCGAGCTTTTCACGCGGCATGGTCATATCTCGTCCGCAGCCGTCGCAGATAATTCTGACGTCACTTCCGCCCCTCGCCACGGTAAAGACGAAAGAGCCGCACGGGTGCTTTTTTTTAAGCTCAAGCTTATCTCCCGTGCCGAATTTCGGAATATTCATTTCAAATCACCGGATTTATAAAAAAATTTGTTTGTATTATTATACCATTGAATCTTCGTTTTGTAAATAGCGTGAATTTTAATAAACTGTTTTTGCGTCTGTCTCCCGCCGGCCGATGCTTGATTTGTTAATATTTATGTGTTACAATTGTTAAAATGCAGCAAAAAAAACGAGGTGTATTTATGGCATTGCAGGAATCCGGTGAGATGTATCTCGAGACAATATATATACTGAGCAAAAAAAGCCAGTCGGTGCGCTCTATCGACGTGGGCGAATACATGGGTTTTTCAAAGCCGAGTGTCAGCCGGGCCATCGGGCTACTCCGTAAAAACGGTTACGTGACTGTCGACAAGGACGGTTTTCTCTCCCTGACCGACTCCGGCTATGAAATCGCGTCCAAAATTTACGAGCGCCACACCCTCCTGACCGAATTTCTCATCAAAATCGGTGTGAATCCCGAAACCGCCGCCCACGACGCCTGCAAAATCGAACACGACATAAGTGACGAGTCCTTTGAAGCAATGAAGCGTCACGTGCTCGGGTGAGATGCGGGGGAGAACGGGGGGACGCGGACGCTTCTTGAAAGAAGCTTGGCAAGAACTTCAAAAGTGGTTTATCAATTATCGTGAAATGCAAAGGTGGCGGAATCACTTCGGACTGGTTCTCCTGCCTCACGGGCGTGATTTAGATATCCTCGACCTCAGAAAGGGTGGAGCGAGCTCGCAGGGACCGCTAA
>JBJFHS010000003.1:0-25827 GCA_051893885.1 Eubacteriales bacterium | reverse complement strand
AGGGTGATTTAATGCTTGAGTTACAGTAACATTTTCCAAATCTTTTTTAGTTTTCTTGAAAAATGGCCCCCCAGATGCTGTTAAGATAACCTTATTTAATTGACTTCTCTT
The DNA here is from genome assembly GCA_051893885.1 of Eubacteriales bacterium. Lineage (GTDB taxonomy): Bacteria > Bacillota > Clostridia > Oscillospirales > CAG-272 > UMGS1696. Next base: position 25,716 of record JBJFHS010000003.1, on the reverse strand, counting down.
ATTACCTTGCAAACACTGAAAGATTGCAGAATGTTCACTATCCACAGGATAAATAGTAACATTTTTACGTTTACAAGCGTCCATTACTATCTGTCCACCTGCCACTAGAGTTTCCTTGTTAGCCAACGCTATGGGAGTGCCTACTGCTATCGCCGAAAGCGTTGGCAACAGACCAACCATACCTACCACAGAGTTTAACATAATCTCAGCAGATTTATCTACTGCAATTTCACAAAGACCGTCCATACCACAGAATATTTTAGTATTAGTATCTGCAAGATTTAGTTTTAAATCGTTGTATAGAGTTTCATCGTAAACGCAAACCATTTTAGGATTAAACTCTCTTACTTGATTTTCTAATGCTTTAATGTTTCTATTTACTGCTAACGCCGTGACCTTTAGATTATGTTTTCTGGCTACTTCTAACGCTTGAGTCCCTATTGAACCTGTTGAACCCAATAATGAAAAACTTTTCAAAATAAAGACCTTCCTTTCTGCTAAAAAAGGGGCGAAAACACTCTTTCAGCCCCTTTTAAATTCTATGTTTAGATTAAATAGTTAAAACTATCTTGAGAATATTCCAATGTAATTAAGATATAAGTATACAAAAGGCACTACAAAAAGAACACTATCGAAACGGTCTAAAATACCACCATGACCAGGCATAATTTTGCCGAAATCTTTAATGTTGCATTGTCTTTTAATTAATGAAGCAGTTAAATCGCCAACAGTACCGATAGCACCCGTAATTATGCCCATAACAAACACAGATATATAATTAACAGTCAAGTTATCGATAGGTGCAAAAAATTTAGTATATACTAAAGCAAATAAACATAGTATAATACCATTGCTGATTAATCCACCAATAAAACCCTCAACGGTTTTCTTAGGACTGATTTCAGGACAAAGTTTATGCTTACCACAGAACGTTCCTACAAAGTAGGCTCCAGAGTCTGCTAACCAAGCTGAACATAATGCAATTACCATGTATATAGTACCTAGTTGAACATCTAAATTTTTAATGAATATCATGCAACACATTGGGAATGATACAAAACCACAACACCCAATCATAAATATTAGTCTATCCACGTTTAACTCTTTATGATTAAAAATATATACCACAAATATTAAAAATACGAAAATCATGCACACAGGGAATATTAAATCTAAATAGACAAATTTACTATACAATAGTATGGGAATTAAAGCCACTAGAGTGTAACACATATATGTAAAAGTTTTATGTCTAAAACACCCTTCAGCATGAAAGAGTTCGTGTAACATACCAACGCATATTAATGAAAGAGCTATATTTAAAACTATGGTATCGGATAGAACCATAATTAAAATACCTATTAATATACCTACTCCAGAGGAAATTAATCTAGTTGCCAAAAATTAAACACCTCCAAAGCGTCTTCCTCTTTTAGAGAACTCTAAAAGAGCCTTATTCAATTCATTAGTATTGAAATCAGGCCAAAAGACATCAGTAAAATAGAATTCAGCATAAGCAGATTGCCAAAGTAAAAAGTTAGAATGTCAAGCTCGTATCCGTTGAGTGCAAGAAAACTGTCTTCGCACAGGTCGCTGTGGTCAAGAAGCACGTTGTGGTCGGTGAATGCGACAATTGAATATCCCTGCTCCATGTACATTTTTTTCGTCTCCTCGGGTGTGTATCTGCCGTCGGAAACCGTTGTGTGGCAGTGCAGGTTCGCCTTATAAGCCTTTCCGCTGAGTTCAAATTTTTTCATGCCGGAGTTCCTTTCGTTTATATTAAAATTAACGTGAGTCAGACAGAACGTCAGAATTTCCCCTCAGTCATTGACAGTTATGTCAGGGAAAGTAATATGGGGAGAAACCTGCTGAACAAAATTCCTCCCCAAACCCATAATCAAAAACTTTTCGTCCGTTGTATGGATAAAGTACCGTACAAATCAGACATTCTTCTCTCCGTAATAGTCAAGCAGGAGCTGACAGAGACGGCCGGAGCCTGATGCATTGGGCTGCCACGGTGTAAACCACGGGTCAACTGACGAATAGCGCTCGGACACGATAAATTCCGGGGTCACGTTATATCGAAGCATTCCACGGGTGTATGCGTCCGCTTTATCCTGCTCCCCTCGTTTCTGCCATGCCTCAATCCACAGAATCTCCGGCACGCCCGTATAGTAGACGTTTCCGTAGAGACCGTCGGCACCGCAGGCATCGTTAGTCATGCGTCCTGCAAGACCGTGTTCGTCGTCGAGGAAACCGATATCGCGGTAGAAGTTTTCCATCTGTTCAAACAGCTCCGACTGCGGGTCGAGTATTCCGAGCTTGATAAGGTACGGACAACCGTCGGTATAGAAGCAATGGTTGTAGCTTTCCTCAAACGGCACACCGAGGATATGCGGCATATTATACGACCTATCCCCCGCGTGTTCCGCCTCAAATTTCCGCAGAACGGACATCACTACATTCCGGTAGTCCTCATATACCCCGCGAACGTATGCCGCTTCCTCCGCGCAGAACCGGTCATAGCACTGCACCATATACGACAAGCCGTAAACATTCACAGCGTCGGTGTATGTCCAATGCTGCCCGACCTCGCCCCAGTCACTTGCCTGTCCGGAGGAGAATAAGCCCTTCACCTCACCGTCCCGTGCAAAGCTGCGGCGATACTGAATATATTCAAGCGCAAGGTTCAGCTTCGGTCGGAATTCCTCAAACAGCGCGGGATCGTTCTTCGTCAGCAGATGATGGCAGGTTCCCCAGATCGCAGCACCGTTCGTGTTGTCCCAGTTGACCCACGGATTTGCAATTTTGCCCTTTTCCGCCCCATCCGTAAGCTGCCAGTTATCGTAGAACATCCGATACGCGTCGGTGACGTACTCAGCCAATCCCACACGGTCGAGAACGGTGAGAAAATGCACCGCCTCCCAGACCCAGATAAACCGTCCGACATCCCCCTGCCTTGCAAAGACATAATCGGGGTTTTTCGCGCCCTCGTAATGCTGGAGCATCTGAAGCATGATTGTGATGTTCTGCCGGAACATATCCTGCGTAATTTTTCCGGAATCGTTCGGAAGCACCGTCACCTTCGACTGAATCTTCTGCCAGAACGCCGTGGTATCCGCGAGAGCCTCCGCATACGGCTTCACATCGGATGGGGTTCCCCTCCTCATCGCAAAGCGAACGACTGCCGTACTGCCGGCCGGGAGAATGTAATCGCAGCGGTAATAATCATGCGCCTTGAAACGATTAAGTTGTTCGTCACGGGAAATCCAGCGGATGGTGACATTCTCCGTTTCCAGAACCCGCATCCAGCCGTAGCCGTCCTCACACCCTGCTGTCATGCCGCCGTTCTCAGTGGGAGCGAATCGGTTTTTCCAGCTCAGGTACCACTGCCCGACATTAGGGTTGTACGGCTCATAACCGGTGTCGTGCAGTCCTGTAAGGTAGTGGTCTTCTTTATTATAACGCGGCAAAAGACCGAGCGTACCCGTAACGCGGTAATTGTTCGTGTTCGTTACGGTGACTTCGCAGTAGGTTACGGGGATCCGTGCGGTGTTGCAGAACGATGTCATGGTAACTGCACATCCGTTTTCCGCGTCGGTATTGTACAGCGTATAAACCGGCAGACCGTTTTCAGGCTTTTTCCATACGGTTTTTTCCATGTCGATATCCCCCGGCTCCGTGCCGAAAAGCAGATGCACGCCGAAGCCCCTCTGATTATAGTGCATGGGGATATAGGAAAGATCAAGGTCTGTGATTTTCATGTCGGGATACAGCGAGACGAGACGTTCGGAATGGAGGGGATGCAGATAAACCCGCGAGGTTTTCGGCACCTCCCACGTCGGAAGTTGTTTCATAATACATTCTCCTGTATAAAAATGTTAAAATATCCTTCCCCTATTATACCGCGAATTCACCCCCAACGTCAACTAATTCTTTATGAATGAACTTGAGTCCGAAGGGGCTGTCCCGGCTGAAAAGTTATAATGAAATTTTTCAAAAATTGGCTGGGAGTCAATACGCTTTCTTTGAAATCGGACGGCGTCCCCTTGCCGCACACCGCAGTTCGCGAAATACACTTTACTTATAAAAAAGTGCATATTTTGCTGCATTTTCGCCTCGCTGAAGGAGAAAAATCAGAACAATATTTCCGGCAATCGTAATTGCAGCACTATTGGGATCCCATCGAACTCACGTCAGATAATATCGTATATCATCGGGTTTTCGGCGGGCTTTGACTCCGAATAGCTTATCGATGCGAGAAACTTTTCTTCTGCGGGGCTGAGGAGTTCTTCTTTCGACGAATACAAAACCGCGATTTCTTCTCCTGCACAAACCATGTCGCCTGTGTTTTTCTTCATCACGATTCCCGCGGACAAGTCCGGCCGGTCTTCCTTTTTCATTCTGCCCGCACCGAGGAGACACGCCGACATTCCGATTCCCTGCGCGTCCGTATGTGAGATATATCCGCTCTCCTTTGCGCAGACCAAACGCGAAAACTTTCCTACGGGGAGGAGATTTTTCTCGATACAGCCGACATTCCCGCCCTGCGCGCATATCCACTCGAGCATTTTTTCGTACGCCCTGCCCGAGTCTATCGCCGCGCGGAACTTTTTCTCCGCCTCTCCGCGCTCCACTGACATAGCGAGCGAATACATTTCGGCGACAATCGCGGCACAGATATCGTAAAGCTCTCCCTTTTCCTCGCCTCTGAGGACGCGAACGGCTTCCATGACCTCGAGTGAGTTTCCGATGCAGCAGCCGAGCGGTTTGTCCATATCCGTTATGAGAGCCGAGACGTGCCTGCCGTGACTTTTGCCTATGTTCACCATTACCCGGGCCAGCTCGGAGGCGTCCTTCGGGGTTTTCATGAACGCGCCGCTGCCGTATTTTACGTCGAGGACGATGTTTTCCGCGCCGGACGCCAGCTTTTTCGACATAATGCTCGAGGCGATGAGCGGGATTGAATCAACGGTGGCGGTGACGTCGCGGAGTGCGTAGAGCTTTTTGTCTGCCGGAGCCAGATTTCCCGTCTGACCGATTATTGCGACGCCGATTTTTTTCACCTGCGCGAGGAATTCCTCCTCCGTGAGCGAAGTTCTGTATCCCGGGATTGACTCTAACTTATCTACTGTGCCGCCGGTGTGACCAAGCCCTCTGCCTGACATTTTCGCCACGCTCAGCCCGAGACTTGCCGCCGCCGGAGCAACGATAAGCGATGTTTTATCCCCCACCCCGCCGGTGCTGTGTTTGTCAGCGGTGAATCGGAGGGAGGACAGGTCGACTGTATCTCCTGAGTTCATCATATGATACGTGAGCGAGGAGACCTCCGCCGCCGTCATTCCTCTGAAGCAGACCGCCATGCAGAACGCCGACGCCTGATAATCCGGTATTTCGCCGCGCGTATATCCCTCGACGAAAAACTTTATCTCACCCTCAGTCAGCTCACCGCCCTGCCGCTTTTTCAGAATCAGATCGTACATTCTCATGCTTTACACCTCCGAATTCACTCAAGGTCGCGCGGGGTAAAGGAATACGGCATAAGCTCGTCGAGTGTGCGCTCGATTATTTTGCTTCCGTCAAAGAAAACAAGTGTGAAATCGCCGCCGCAGAACTCGCGCATCACCTGCCTGCACACTCCGCACGGATAGGTGAACGAGGTGATTTCCCCGCCTTTTCCGCCGACAATGGCGATTTTTTCAAACGAACGGCATCCGTCGCGAACCGCGGAGAAAAACGCCACTCTTTCTGCGCAGACCGTGGGCGTATATGATGCGTTTTCAATATTGCACCCGGTATAGACCTTTCCGTCAGCCGTGAGCAGCGCCGCCCCGACCGTAAAATGCGAATACGGAGCGTACGCCTTTTTCATTGCATTTACTGCAAGATATGTCAGTTCCCGCGAATCCATTCTGCACCCCCTTTATATTCAATCGGTTACAGGTTTGTCTCCGTCTTTGTTTTCGTCTTTATCATCTGATTTATCCGAATCGTCTTCATCCCCGTCGTCCTCGTACAGCGCAGCCTCAACGTCTTCCTCTGTGATTTTCATCAGGTCGTCGCGGGATACGGTTTCGAGCAGAGCGATGCGGTTAGCCTGTTCGGTGAGTATTTTTTCAAAGGTATTGCGGACTCCGCGGGCATTTCCGAATTCACCCGCAGATTCTGCCACAAGTGTAAAATATTCTTTGGTTTTCTCCTCCGCCGCGCTGTCGAGGACGTAGAAGCTCTTTGAGCAGTTGAGCTTGAATATAGCCATCATTTCGTCGGCGGTGTAGTCGTCGAAATCTATGTATTTGTTGAATCGGGAGCGGAGTCCGGGGTTGGAGTCGATGAAGTCCTGCATGAGTTCGGTGTAGCCGGCGACTATCACGACGAGGTCATCGCGGTTGTCCTCCATCGCCTTGAGTATGGTGTCGACCGCCTCGAAGCCGAAGTCATTTTCGGTTTTGGAGGTCAGCGTATAAGCCTCGTCGATGAACAGAACGCCGCCCATCGCGCTCTCTATGACCTTTGAGGTTTTGATGGCGGTCTGACCGATGTAGCCTGCGACAAGTCCGCTTCGGTCGACCTCGGTGAGCGTGCCCTTTGAAAGGAGTCCGAGGGAGTGATAAACTCTCGCCATAAAGCGGGCTATCATGGTTTTGCCGGTTCCGGGGTTGCCGGAGAACACGAGGTGGAGCGACATATCGGGGTTGGGGAGGTTGTTGTCGATTCTGAGCTTATACACTGTCGCCATATTGATGAGGTTTTTTACCTCTTTTTTGACCTCGTCGAGCCCGATATAGGAGTCAAGCTCTTTTTTTAAGTCGTCAATATTCTCCTTCGGCGGGAGCTTTTCCTCGTCTTCTGCCGGGTCAGAACCGTCCGCACCGTCGGAAGCCTTTATAAGGTCCTCGTCGGATTTTTTGTTTTCCGCAGATGCTGAATCATTGGAAGACGGGGTATTCAGGTTCGGGGTCAATCTGACGGGGTTGGGTTTTTCGGATGTGGTATTGTTTCCGGCTGTGTTACCGGCCGTTCTTCCCGCGCCCCAGATATCGTCGCTCAGCCGTCTGATGTTGTTTTCGGTCATTTTGCGGATAAGCTCGAGCTGCATGGAGATAATTTCGTCTTTTCTATCGGAGTTGGTTTTCTTTTCCGCCATATGTATATCCCTTTCCGCGAATTATTTAACGACGCCTTTTTTGAGGATCACATTTGCATAAATTGCGCTCTCGCCGGTGACGACAACCGCGTAAGCCTTTTTTGCTCTCTCGTAGAATTCAAATCTCTCGATGAAAACGACGTCTTTATCGGTATTTTCGGCGGCGATTTTTTTGTATTCCTCCCAGATCGGAATCTCGAGGTCTCTGTCGCACTCGGTTTTGTCCATGAGCATGAAGTTGTCGGCGTATGTATCGAGCGGAAAGAGTTCAAGCACGGCTCTGAGAAGCTCGGGAACTCCGCACGCATCCGCTCTGAGCACGTTTCTGCCTATGCTCTCCCCGGGAAAGTTTCCGTCCGCGAAGACTATCTCGTCCCCGTGCCCCATTTTGTCGAGTATCATAAGCAGCTCGGGAGATATGATTTTATTGATTCCTTTAAGCATTTTTCTGCCCTCCGTATGTTTATTTGTATTTAATTTATTTGATAACATTTTATCATATGCGGAGGTAAAAATCAAGGGAACGTGCCGCATTCCTGCAATGAAAATCTGACGGATATCTCATCTCGCTTCATCACACAGTCAGTCACGTTCCCCTCTCAGCCGTCAGTTATTCGTCGTGTCGGAGAATTCCTTCTTTTTTTCTTTTATCATCTCTCTCAGCGCGCCAATTGCATCGGAAAGCCCGCCTATTTCGTCGATAAGGCCGCATTCAACCGCTTCTTTTCCGTCGATTATGGAGCCGACGTCGGTAGCTATCTGGTCGGTGCGCATGAGCAGGGATCTGAATTTTTCCTCAGTGATATCCGAGTGTGAGGTGACAAAATTCATTATACGGTTCTGCATACGCTCGAAATAGTAGTAAGTCTGTGGTACGCCGACTACCGTTCCGCTGATTCTGACGGGATGCACTGTCATTGTAGCGGAGGGCACGATAAAGGACTTGCAGGCTGACACTGCGAGCGGTACGCCGATTGAATGACCTCCGCCGAGGACGAGGGAAACCGTCGGTTTTGACATACTCGATATCATTTCCGCGATGGCAAGACCCGCTTCGACGTCGCCGCCCATGGTGTTGAGCACGACAAGGAGGCCGTCTATGTCGCTGCTTTCCTCAACCGAGACGAGGAGGGGGATAAGATGCTCGTATTTTGTGGCCTTCTGACCGTCGCCGAGGAGGTAATGGCCCTCGATCTGACCGATAATTGTGAGGCAGTGGATGGTTTCTCCGCCCGAGGATGAGATGACGCTTCCGCTTTTTATTATATACTCGAGTTTGTCCTTTTCCTCCGACTGGCTGTTTTCGGCCTGATTTTTCTCAGTCTCACCGACGCCGGAATTGTTTTCTTTTTCGTATCTGTCTTCCATGAATATTCAAGTCCGCTCCTTTATTTATATGAATGTGTCTGAAAAAGTATTCCCCCGCGTGAAGGAGATTATTCCTGTGCATTTGTTTAAAGGGGCAATTATTGACGAAAAATAATACATTTTTTATGAATATTTTTTCGTTAAAGCTATTGCAAAAGGGGATTGGCGGTGGTATAATAGGCGCATACAACAAAAGCAAATTCATTTTTGCAGCAAATTCATTTTTTGCAAATTTTTCTAAGGAGAACAATCATGAAAAAGGTAATATCTCTCATACTTGCTTCACTCATGCTGGTCATGGCATTTGCATCCTGCTCCGGCTCATCATCAAAGGGCGTTAAGGTGATCGACATCGACCTCACTGAGGAAGAATACGCATTCGGTGTTGACAAGGACCAGCCCGAGCTTCTCGAACAGGCCAACGCATTCATCAAGAAAATCAAGGAAGACGGCACACTCGACGCAATCTGCAACAAATATTTCGGCGACGGCGAGCCTGTGGCTGTAACCTCCGCGGCACTCGACGACAGCAAGAATCAGCTTGTTGTTGCCACCAACGCAGCATTCGAGCCCTTTGAATACACCGACGGCGACTCCTACTACGGAATCGACATGGAAATCGCGGCTCTGTTTGCGGCTGAAATCGGAGCCGAGCTTGTTATAAGCAACATGGACTTTGACGCCGTATGCCTTAGCGTAGGCCAGCACAAGTGCGACATCGCAATGGCAGGTCTTACCGTAAAGGAAGAGCGCAAGGAATACGTTGACTTCACCGAATCCTACTACAGCGCATCCCAGAAGCTCATCGTAAAAGAAGACGACACCACATTTGACTCCTGCAAGAGCGCTGCTGACGTTGAGGCAATTCTCGCCACCTACGACTCCGCTAAAAAGGCAGGCGTACAGAACGGCACTACCGGTCAGTTCTACCTCGAGGGCGACGCTGACTGGGGCTTTGACGGCTTCGGCGTTACCACAACCGGCTACAAGAACGGCTCTCTCGCAGTACAGGACCTCATCAACGGCAACATCGACTTTGTTGTAATCGACTCCGCTCCCGCTGACTGCATCGTAAAGGCATACAACGAAGTAAAATAAGTTCAGCTTACTGAAGCTCAGATACTTACTCGGTCAATACTTTTGCATACAATTTAGTACGTTATTCGGACACAGCTGCTCCTCCGGGGTTTATTACACTGGGGGAGCGGCAATTTTAATGATGGTGTAATGGGAAATTTTGACAAAAAAATCGCTAAATTCTTAGAGATTCTGATAGACCGCGGCGGGTACGTAAAGGTACTTGAGGGACTGAAAAACACGCTTCTCATAGCTATAACCGGCTTGGTGATCGGTATAGTTATCGGCACGCTGATAGCCGCGGTCAGGGTCATGCCGAAATACAAGCGTCTGCCGAGAATACTGAACGGGATCGCGTCGTTTTACGTCGGATTTTTCCGCGGCACTCCGATGGTGGTACAGCTTTTGTTATTCTACTACGTTCTTCTGCCGATTCTGGGGATAAACGTATCGGGAGTGCAGGTGTCGATGATAGTATTCGGCTTGAACAGCGGAGCGTACGTATCGGAAATCATGCGCGGCGGAATAATGTCGGTTGACAGCGGTCAGATGGAGGCGGGGCGTGCGCTCGGTCTGTCATTTGCGACCACTATGCTGAAAATCGTGATTCCGCAGGCGGTCAAGAATATACTTCCGACTCTCGGAAACGAGTTCATCACGCTCGTCAAGGAGACCTCTGTGGTATCGTTTGTCGGTGCGGCGGACCTTTATGTGGCGTTCAGCTACATCGGCTCGAACTCATACGAATTCATGGTGCCGTATCTGACAATGGCGCTGATATACATAGTGATAGTAATGCTGATAACGCTCGGAATCAGGCTGATGGAAAGGGGGCTGGCGAGAAGTGATAGACGTAATTAATCTTGAAAAGAGCTTCGGAGACAACCACGTACTCCGCGGAATCGACATCACGATAAACAAGGGCGACATAGTGTGTGTTATCGGGCCGTCGGGAAGCGGAAAAAGCACCTTTCTGCGCTGTCTGAACTGCATGGAGGACCCGACGGGCGGGCAGATAATTTTCGAGGGTGTTGACATTGCGGATATGTCGGTCGACATAAACATACACCGGCGCAAGATGGGAATGGTATTCCAGCAGTTCAACCTGTTCAACAACAAGACGGTTATAGAAAACATAATGCTGTCCCCTGTACACATCGGGATATCAGATTTAAGGAAGGCGAAGGCACGCAACTTTTTCCTTCCGCTGACTAACATTTTCAGAAAGAAAAAGTTACAGAAGGCTGACATAAGCACCACAAAGGCGAAGATAAAGGCTGACGCGCGTGAGAACGGGATGAGGCTGCTGCGCCGGATAGGGCTTGAGGACAAGGCTGACGTATATCCGTCGACACTTTCGGGCGGTCAGAAGCAGAGGGTTGCGATTGTGCGTGCGCTTGCGATGAACCCCGACGTGATACTTTTCGACGAGCCGACGTCCGCGCTTGACCCCGAGATGGTAGGTGAGGTACTCGACCTTATGAAAGCCCTTGCCGACGAGGGAATGACGATGGTAATAGTGACGCACGAGATGGGATTTGCGCGCGAGGTAGCGAACCGGGTTATTTTCATCGACGAAGGAAAGATTCTCGAGGAAGCTCCGCCGGAGGAATTCTTCGGGAACCCGAAAAACCCTAGGCTGAAGGAATTTTTATCAAAAGTTCTTTAAATTTTTTAGATAAATAAGGAATAAAACTCTGCGAGTTTTAAAATGATTTAATGCCGGGCAGCCGGCAGCTGCATAAGAGGCTTTCGGCGCGAAGCCTCTTATGAATCACCCGCGCCGCGATTTCGTTATTATTAAGTAGTTGAGAATTCGCGCGACGGTTCTTTAAGTTTGGGTTTGGCACGTCCAAATGAAACTAAATTTTGTAGACAACCCTCGCGAAAACGTTTAAAAAGACGAAATTGTATGGACGGATTAGGCTAACCGCGGATGGGAATACCTATGGTATTGTTCATTTTATCAAGTGAAGTGAATCTTTGGTATTCCTTTGGCGGTTAGCCTATTGTCCCTCCGGCGTCACAGCTGCATATGGTGTTTGCGAGGTAGCTCAACCACTACTCAGCTGACGTAACGACGACAAGCCTGGATTCATAAGGAGGTGGCTTCGGAACCTCCTTATGCGCCCTCCGCGCAGGAGATATAATTAATTTTAAAAGGCATCGCCTTTTATTCCTTATCCCCCCATCTGCTGAAGCAGAAAAACAAAAATAACGAAAGGTATAAAAAAGCAAAATGCACCATGTATATCTCTCAACGCCGCGTCTGGTTCTGCGGAATCTTGAAAAATCCGACGCGGATGAGATGTTTTGCTACCGCAATGACGAAAACTGTGCAAAATTTCAGCGTTGGGACTCAACCTCGCGCGGCGATATCGAAAAACTTATCGAGCAGTTCCGTAACTGTGTTTTTCTCTCGGAGGAGTATAAGCAAATCTACGCCGTTGCGCTCAGAAGCGGTGAAATGGTGGGGGACCTGACATACTTTTTCTCCGCCGGAGACTGCGTAACCCTCGGATATACAATCTCTCCGAAATATCAGCGCAGGGGATACGCATTTGAAATTCTCACCGCCGTAACCGCGAAAATCCGCGAAAAATATCCCGGACTTGACATAGTCTGCCTCATTGAACCCGGGAACGAGGCGAGCATCGGGCTTGTGAAAAAATTGGGCTTCACCGAGGAGTGCTATTCCGAAAAAATTCAGTCGTTCGTCTACACCATGTACGGTGCAAAACAATTTCAGCTTTAACATTTTTTGTGACATTTCACAGATATACGAAAAAATATTCAGGAAATTTCAACTATTTTTAAATTATTTTTACCCGCACGGTTGACTTTTCAGGCATAAATATGTATATTAAAAAGCAGCACGGTATTTCTCTGACGCGAGGAATATCAACACTGCTTTTTTTATCTTAAAGCCGATCAGCTTTCGGCGGAAACGGAGTGAATATGACACTTTTCGACAAAATTAAAACGCTCAGAGACATTTCGGGTCAGAATTACTGGGCGCAGAGAATCTATGCCGAGCTTTCGTATATGAGCTGCCTTTCATCGACAAAGGGGGGAGAGTTTGACGAAAGAATCGGTGAGGCTGCCGACTTCATCTTAAGCAGGCAGTCGGAAAACGCCGCTGTGACACGCGAAGACGCAATTGAAGCCGAGAAAATGCTCTCCGACCTCTCGGCAGAAGCGAAAAAGCTCAAGGTGTACTGCGTATCTCACGCTCACATCGACATGAACTGGATGTGGGGCTACAACGAGACAACCGCGGTTACAGTCGACACCTTCCGCACAATGCTCGACCTGATGAAGGAGTACCCGGACTTCACTTTCAGCCAGTCGCAGGCATCAACCTACAGAATTATCGAAGAAAACGCGCCCGAGATGATCGACGAAATCAAAAAGCGCGTACATGAGGGAAGATGGGAGCTCTCCGCATCCACATGGGTTGAGACCGACAAAAATATGCCCAACGGCGAATCCCTCTCCCGCCACATACTCTACACAAAGCGGTACCTCGCGAAGCTGTTCGACATCGACCCCGACACGCTCCGCCTTGACTTTGAGCCGGACACATTCGGACACAACATCTCCATCCCCGAAATCTGCCAGAACGGCGGCGTCGACTACTATTACCACTGCCGCGGAAACGATATGCAGACCGATATCTACCGCTGGAAAGCGCGCTCCGGCAGAGAACTCCTCGTTTTCCGCGACCCGCACTTCTACGGCATAGGAGTCGGAGCCACTACATTTGACAACGTGCCTCTGTTCTGCCGGAAGAACGGCGTCGACACATTCCTCTACGTTTACGGCGTAGGAGACCACGGCGGCGGCCCCACAAGATGCGACATCAACGCGATAATCGACGACGCTTCCTTCCCGCTCTATCCGACAATCGAGTTCGGTACATACGCAAAATTCTTCGCCGCAATCGAAAGGTTCCGCGACTCACTTCCCGTTATCGACGAGGAGCTCAACTACATCTTCACCGGCTGTTACACCTCTCAGTCCAGAATAAAAATGGCCAACCGCATCTCCGAGGACAGGGCTTACGAAGCCGAATTCTATTCCGCTGCGGCTCAGGCTATGGCGGACGCCTCTCCGAAGAACGCAATCTACGAAAGAGCTTGGAGAAATATCCTGTTTAACCACTTCCACGACATCCTCCCCGGCTCCGGCGTGATCGAGACAAGGGAGTACGCGCTCGGCAGATTCCAGGAGGCTATGGCGGCAATCAACACAAACGCCAACACCGCAATGCGCGATATAGCGGACTCAATCGACGTAAGCTCCATCCCGTTTGAGGAGGATAAAGGCGCGCGTTCACAGGGCGGAGGAGTCGGATTTTTCGTCGACAATGCCTCCGGCTACAGGTTCCCTCAGGCAGAGAGAGGACGCGGAAAGGTTCGTGCGGTACACCTGTTCAACAGCACCATGTACGACCGCCACGAAGCTGTTGAAGTTACAGTATGGGACTACAACTACGACCTCGGCAGAGCGTACTTCACCGACGCGCAGGGCAATACCGTTCAGAGCGAGGTTCTCGTGAGCGGCGCCGGCTACTGGGGTCACTCCTTCACAAAATTCCTCATCGACGCAAAAATTCCCGCGTTCGGATACTCCACATATATCCTGAAGCTCCGCGAATACGAGTCAATCGGCACCCTCACCAACGCATATGTTCCCTCCGGCGACAGACGCGACCACATTGACGACGGCGAATGCGTGCTCGAGAACTCCAAGATCAGGGCTGTGTTCGACCCGTCCACCTTTGCCATAGTCGAGCTCATCGACAAAGTGAGCGGAGAGACGCTTGCTGACCGTGAGCATCCCACCGCTCTGTTCAGATACATCATCGAAAACCCGCGCTTCGGCATGACCTCGTGGAGAGTCGGCCCGTACATGAACATCGACGTGCTCAACTCCGCCGACAAGACCGTCCGCCTCACGGAATACGGCATCTCCGGCATGAGACGATACCTCAGATACCATGTGAACTTCGCTTCCTCCCAGATGGACGTTCTGGCTGAGCTCAGGGGCGAGAGCAGCATCATCAATTTCCACCTCGACCTCGACTGGCAGGAAAAGGGCAGCGGAAACGGAATACCTCAGCTCAACTTCGCGCTTCCCGTAACCTACAAAGCCGACAGGTACACCTATGACATTCCGTTCGCCACACTTGAGAGAGGCGACATCGCGCACGACGTTCCCGCCAACAGCTTCATGAGAATAGGAGAGAGAGACAGAGCGGCGTTCATCGTATCCGAGACAAAATACGGCTTCCGCGGACACGGCAACACCGGCGCGCTCACCCTTGTCCGTTCCTCCTGCGACCCCGACCCGTATCCGGAGCTCGGCATACACCGCATCAACTTCGGCATCGGCATCTGCTCCGCGGACGAACAGAAGATGGAGGCTGTCAACTACTGCCACCCGATTTCGTTCAACTCCGGCGTAAAGCACGATGGCGGAAAGCTGCCTCTCACCGGAAGCGCGATTTCTGTTGAGAGCGAGAGCGGAGGGGTCATGGTTTCCTCTGTCAAGAGCGCTGAGGACGGCGGATTCATTGTTCGTCTCGGCGAATACGGAGGAGTCGGCGGCAAGGTCACGCTCAATCTCTCCGAACTTGTTCCCGCAGCAAGCTCCGCATCCCTCGTTGACATAACCGAACGCCACGAATTCGGCAGGTGCGATATCGGCGACGGCGGACGAACGATAACCTTTGAAATGAAGCCCTACACCATCGCGACGGTGCTTCTGAAGTAAGTCAAAAAAGCATAAAACAACCCCGCGTGCCGCTCCTAATTGACGGATAACAGTACGCGGGGCATTTTTTATATTTGCAGTATTACAGTTTTTTGTTCTTTTCGTATGCCGCACAGACCGCTTTGATGACAGAGGCGCGCATTCCTCCGTCCTCGAGAGCCTGAACACCCTCGATTGTAGTTCCCGCAGGGCTTGTCACCTCATCCTTGACTACGGCGGGGTGCTTTCCCGTCTGCTTCAGAAGCTCCGCCGTTCCGAGCACGGTTTCAACTGCGTAACTCAGTGCCTTCTGCCTCGGAATACCGCACTTCACCGCGCCGTCAGCCATAGCCTCGATGAACATACACACGAAAGCCGGACCGCAGCCTGACACAGCAGAGCCCGCGTCGATGAGCTTTTCGGGGAGCATATCAATCTCACCCGCGAGAGACATAAAGGTCCTGAATTCCTCTACCTGACCGTCCGATGCTCCGTCGCTGTCGCACAGAATCACGCCCGCTCCAACCGCTGCGGCTACGTTCGGCATGATGCGGATAATCGGCATAGCGGAACTCGATTGTCCACCCGCCATGTCACGCACTCTCGCCATAGTTACGCCCGCCATTATCGAGACGAGAACCGGCTTGACTGTACGTCTGTCGAGCACAGGTTTTATCTCAGCCATAGCTTTTTCCGCAGCCTGAGGCTTGACGCAGATGAACAAATAGTCCGCCGCAGACGTTACACCTGACGCATCCGATACTTCGCAGCCGTATTTTTCGGCAAAGCGAGCGGTTTTTTCCGGCAGGTGGTCACAGATTATCACGTTTTCACCGCCGATTTTTTTGCATACGGCCTCTATCAGCGCACCGCCCATGTTTCCCGCGCCTATAAATCCGATTTTTTTCATTTTTCTGCCCCCATAGAGTGAATTTACCTGATATTTCCGTCGCCACGGACGATGTATTTGTAGGTGCACATCTCGTTCAGCCCCATCGGACCGCGCGCGTGCAGCTTTCCCGTGGAGATACCCATCTCGCAGCCGAGCCCGAATTCCCCGCCGTCGGTGAAGCGTGTGCTGACGTTGTGATATACCGCAGCGGAATCGACCTCGCGCAGGAATTTTTCGGCTGTTGAAGTATTTTTCGTGACGATCGACTCGCTGTGGTGCGTTGAATGACGGCGGATGTGCTCTATTGCCTCGTCGGGAGAGGAGACGATTTTCACCGCCATGATGTAATCGAGGAATTCCGTGTCGAAATCTTCATCCCCTGCGGAGCTTCCGTCGATTATTTTTGCGGCAGATGTGTCAAGCCTTAATTCCACTGGCACAAGACCGCTCTTGATTCTGTCGTCTACGAGAAGCGACTTCAGCTTAGGCAGAAATTCACCCGCGATTTTTTCATGCACAAGGCAGACCTCCATCGCGTTGCAGACTGACGGGCGGCTGGTTTTTGCGTTGTTCACAATGTTCAGCGCCATGTCAATATCCGCCTCTGCGTCGACATAAACGTGGCAGATTCCCGTTCCTGTCTCAATGCACGGAACCTTTGCCTCCTCGACGCAGGTCCTGATGAGGTTCTTCCCTCCGCGAGGTATGAGAATGTCTATGTATCCCACGCCGTGCATCAGCTCAAGCGCGCTCTGACGGGATGTGTCCTCAACCTGCGAGACGAGGTCGGGGGAAAATCCCGCGTCTGACAAACCGAGTCTGAGCGCATCGGTTATAGCGGCGGAGGAATTGTATGCGTCGCGTCCACCCCGAAGAATCACCGCGTTACCGCTTTTTACGCAGAGTGCGGCGGCGTCCGAGGTGACGTTCGGTCTGCTCTCATATATGATTGCGACAACTCCGAGCGGCACCGCGGTTTTTTCAATCACAATTCCCGATGGGCGCGTCGTTCTGTCAATTACACGCCATGCGGGGTCGGGGAGAGCGATCACTTCCTCAATTCCGCGCGCCATATTTTCGATTCTGTCCTCATTCAGGCGCAGTCTGTCGAGCATTACGCCGCTTATTCTGTCACGTGCCGCTTCGCAGTCAGCCTCGTTTGCGCTGAGTATTTCGCCGGATTTTTCTCTGAGTCTCTGTGCCATGCAGTACAGGGCTCGGTTTTTATCCTCTGTACCCGCCGACATAACGCCCGGAACAACGCTTTTCGCCGCCCGCATAATTTCCGCTGTAGTTTTCATTTGTTCTCCGTTCAGGATTCACCCGTATTTTTTCGCCATAGCTCTCAGGCTTCGTCGGCCGCCGGAACATACGATATATACGCGAGCACTTCGTCAAGTGTTTCCGCGTCGATTATATAGGTGATGTCCGAGTTCGCGGGGGAGACATAGTATCCGTTTTCGATCTTTTCTCCGACAAGAAGCGTGTATCCCGTGTCGAGGTACGTTGTGGTTTCGTTGCCGTCCGCGTCAGTCGAGGTTTTGGCTTTTTTATAGTTTACTACAATGCTCGTACCGCCGTCAAGACCGTATGCGGATTTTTCTTCCTCATCGGAGTAATAATCGGCGCAGTCTGTCAGCGGGAGGTATTTTATCAGCTCAACAAGCTCGCTCTTGCCGGTGACATCGGTGATTTTGTTTGACTCGCCGCCGAGAGTCACGGTCACATAGTTGATGTAGTCCGTGTCGCTCCATTCTGATGACGGAATTGTGTCGAGGACAAGCAGATCGTCGAGAGTGTAGTTGAAATACGCGAGCAGGCCGGAGGAAATCATGTACATATCGCCGTCAGCCATGAAGTAATACGCGGAGTTGAAGGTGTTGTAGTCGCCTATCTTGTATTCATGCGAGCTGCCGTCGGAATATTTTACATTTATAGTATAAGCCGGGTCGTCAAGTCCGTAGTCGGCGGGACTTCCCTCGTCGACGGTACACTCAACCGCGATCTGTGCGACAGCAGACGCCATGTAAGCTATCTTTGTCACGTCAAGCGGGAATTTTTCGTCCGCAAGGTATATCCAGCTCGAGCCGGAGACCGCGAATTTCAGCTCGTCCGCGCCCCTCAGCTTATACGACAGCTCCGTCATTGTGGTGTAGTCGTATTCCGCTATCATAATATCCGCGTTTTCCGCCGCAATACGGGCTTCTTCCTCCGCCTCTGCCCGATCGTTTGCACCCGAGAGCAGCTTATACGCGGCAAACATCACGACAAGCACGGCAAGCAGGATTATCATCGGAAGAAATTTGTTTTTCTTTTTAGTTTTTACAGCCATATTTATCCCCTGTTATTTCAGATTACGCTTTTCTTCTTCTCAGCCAGACCACAAATCCGAGTGCGAAGACCGCGAGAGGAATTATAAACACGACGATGACCGACCAGACCGCAGACTGTGCCGCCGTGACGGTGAGAGCCTCAACCTGCATCTGCTTAGCCATAATTGAGAGGTTGATCTTGTTTTCGCACATCCATCCGATTGTCGCCATGAACACGCTCGAGTTGCCGCCGGACACCCATGAGTCAGCTGTTTCGTCGCTCAGTGCGGGTGAGGAATACCACACAAACTTGCAGCTGTCGTTTCTCGTGCCGTCCGACTCCAGTGTGACAGCGGCTCCGATGTACACCATTCCCTCGATATCGCCGTCCGCTTTTTCAAGGCTTTCGGAGCTTAAATCCGCTTTGACATATGCGTTCGAGGTTGTCGCAAGAAGCGGAGTTACATTTGTACTTCCGTCGGCGATGATACCGTGCGCGGCGTTTGCGAGGACGTAGATATTTCCGTTCGAGAGGAGCGAAAGGGGTTCCTGTGAGGTCGGGCCGAGGTTGGGCAGGAGATAGTGCTGATACATCATGTAGTTGTTTTTGGCGGTCTCAATAACTATGCCGTCAACCGACTCAAGTCCCGCTTTTTTTGCGACCGAGGCGAGGTTGGGCATTTTTGACGAGTTGAACGTGAGCGCGCCGGTGATGAGGATAACGTTTCCGCCCTCGTCCATATAGGTCATGAGCTTTTGTGCCTCGTCGAAGGAAATATCGGAGGTGGGGATATTGATTATCACCGCGGAGGCGTCTTCGGGGAGCTTATCGAGCGCGAGTATTGAAAGGCTTTCCGTCTCGATATTTTCCGTTGTGATGTACGAGAGGTAGGTGTCGGAAAGAGAGGTCTCTCCATGGCCTGTGAGCGTATATGCCTTGGGGAGGTCGTCCCTTGTCACGTAGTCGAGCGCGGTGGTAAAGCAGAGCTCACCGTTGAAGTACGGAGTACCCGTGGGCATCTGACCGTAGTAATAGTAGTAATAAAGCTCCTCCTCGCTGTAGGTCCTTGTGTAGATTTCGTTGTAGTCAACAGCGTAGCTTCTCCTTCCGCTGACTGCGATGACGGAGTTCTGCGAGAGTGATTCAGTGGTATATTGCTCTATAAACGTCGGATTTGTCACGGGGTCTGCGGTTTTGACGGTGATGTGAGAGTTCAGCGCGGCGTATCTGTCGAGCAGCTCTTTTATTGTCGCGTTTTCATTCCCTCTCTGAGCCACGAGGTAGAAGGTCACGTCCTCGTCGACGGAATTTATAATTGCCTGACTCTCTGCACCGATTGAGTACAGATCAAGTGCGGACATATCGTATTTTGTATAAGTAGAGGGAAGCTCGCCGACGAACAGGTTCACGACAACCACGACAGCTATAACCACAACAGTCATTGCAATCGAGAACGAGCCGATTTTAAGATATTTTTTGTTCAGTCCGTTTTTCTTCGGAGCGATATTTTTTTCGTTGTTCATTGTTACACCTCGCAAAACTTAATTCCAGCGTTTCTTTTCCATGGACTGCACCGTCAGATAGACGAACAGAGCGGAGACTGAAACATAGAATATCACGGCGGTCATATCGAAAATACCGTTCTGGAAGGTGTCGAGCCTGTCAAACATCGCGAGGGACGAGAGCAGGGACGGTATTACACCCTCAAAAACAGATGAATCAATCAGGTAGACGAGAATGCAGACTGCGCACAGAGCGGCGGTGGTGCAGACCGAAACCACTGAATTTTTAATCATGACCTGAACCACTATTCCGATAACTATGGAAATCAAAATAAATCCCGCGAGAGATGCTGCGGCGGAGGTGGGGATCATATTTGAGATGCCCGACATGAAGTTGATGAGAATCATCACAAGGAGGCTGATCACGGCGGCGATAACCTGGCTTTCAGTCATGGACGAGATGAACATACCGATCGAAATCAGAGCCGCACCGAGCAGAAAGAACGCGAGAAGTGTGGCGTAAGCTCCCGACAGAGCCACCGTACCGAACGAGCAGAGGATAAGCGGGTAGAAAATCATGACCGCGCAGGGGATGGCGAGGACTGTCAGCATAGCGAGATACTTCGCCATGACAACCTCGGTCACGCTCAGCGGCAGGGAGTAGAGCAGCTGGTCGGTTTTCGAGTGCTTTTCCTCTGCAAAGGAGCGCATTGTGAGAATCGGGATGGTGAGAAGGTAGATAAACGACACGCCGGTGATGACGTACTCAAAATACGGGTAAAGCCCCTGCAGATTGTAGACGACCATGAAAATACCGGTCAGAAGGAGAATGAAGCCGACAAAAATCGCGCCCGTCATTCCCGTAAAATAGCTTTTCAGTTCTTTTTTATATACAGCTTTCATTGATTTTTCTCCGTTTACTCCTGATCTCTGCCGCCGAACAACGGCTTGTATTCGTCGTCGCGCTTTGAGCCCTTCTTCGGCTTTTCTTCTGATTCGGACGATGTATCGGTCTCGGACGATGTATCTGATTCAGCCGGATTTTCGGGTTCTTCCTTATTTTCTTCAGCTTCGGCGCGGCGTTTTTTCATGTTGTCGAGCGCGTTTGACACAAATGCTTCCTCGGCGGTCTTCTTTACGTCCTCCTCCGATTCATCCTCCGACTTTATGCCGAGAGTTTTTCCGCCGTCTCCCGAACCCGTGAGCTCAAGGAATACCTTTTCGAGCGTGACCTCCTCGTATTCCATCGAGAGAATCGGCATTTTCGCGTCGGCAAAGCGGAAGAACAGCTCCTCTCTGATGTCTACACCGCTCTCCGTGGCAATTCTCGCGTGTATCTGACCCGGATTGTGTCCCGCTTCAAGCTCCGAGCCGATAATCGCGGGAATCGAGCCGATAATTCTGCGGATTTTGTCCTCGTCTCCGCGCGCGAGCAGATCGACGTAGTTCTTGCCCTCGTAACGCTTTGTGAGATTTTCGAGTGTGTCCGATGCGACGACCTTTCCGCGCGAGATGATGATGACGTAGTCGCATACCTCAGCTATTTCGGTCAGTATGTGGCTCGAGAGGATAACCGTGTGCTCATGTCCGAGTTCCCGTATGAGGTCCCGTATCTCGATAATCTGTCTCGGGTCAAGGCCCACTGTAGGCTCGTCGAGGATTATGATCTCCGGGTCGCCGATTATAGCCTGAGCTATACCGACGCGCTGCTTATATCCCTTTGAGAGGTTTTTGATAAGCCTTGAGGAATACGCGGTGAGGCCTGTTTTTGCGATGACGCGGTCGACCTCGCGGTACAGCTTGTCACCTGACAGACCCTTCGCCTCACCGACGAACGCGAGATATTCCTCGGGCGTCATGTCCATATAGAGCGGCGGCTGCTCGGGAAGGTAGCCTATTGAGGATTTCGCCCCGATGGGATCCTCGTAAATATCGCAGCCGTTGACTTCAACCTCACCCTCCGTAGCGGCAAGGCAGCCGGTAATAATGTTCATAGTGGTCGATTTTCCCGCGCCGTTCGGTCCGAGAAAGCCGTAAATCATGCCTTTTTTAATCTCAAAGCTGACTCCGCGCACAGCCTCGAAGTCCCCGTAACGCTTGACGAGATTTTTTACCTGAATCAATTCCGTTTTCCTCCGTGTGAATTTAGTGTTAAAAAATAATCCAAAAACAATTTCAGTATGATTTTTGATATTATATCACCTTTAAGTGATAGATTGGTGAACTTTTATGGAAAAAACACGGAAACGGCATAAATTTTCACGGCCGATACGGAACACGGATGTCGGATGAGTCGTCAAATAAAAAAATACAATAAAGGAGCAAAACGGAAATGAAACGGACAGCGATAATTCTATTAATTCTATCAGTAGTGCTTTCAGTAGTGCTATCAGCAGCATCGTGCGGCAAAAAAGACCCGCATGGCGCAGAGTATGACACCGAAACCGACGCGCAGACATATGAATCAGAAACCGAACCCGAATCAGCCGGCATCGCAGAATCCGACAGTGAAACAGCTCCGCAGCCTGAATCTGAAACGGAAACAGACGCAGAACCCGATTCATCCCCGGAAAATGATGCGGAAAAAAACACCGTCCTGTGTAATTTCTATGAATTTGATGAAATTTACTACCTCACCTCGGTCGCGGACAGAAGCTACGGCGAGAGCGGAACGGAATACACAGACGAAAACAAAGTTCTGGGCGCCGTAATATTCGACAGAGTTCCGTCAAGGCTGAGCTTTAACGTGTACCTGCCCAATATCGAGGACAGAATAGGCGGACACGAAAATTATTACGGCTGGTTCGACTGCTGCCTTTATCCGCTCAGCGAGGAGTGCATGAGTGGCGGGGCAGTGTCGTTTGTGACGCGGGACGAGATATATTCGCTCGACGGCGCGGAGGTTTTCACCGGCACAACAGCGGACGGAAGTAGCTACTGCTTCTACAAAACCGCAGGAGAAGGAGGTGCGGCGGCGAGGTATTACGGATTTATCTCACTTGGAGATGAGCACATGGCCGCTCTGATGCTGTCTGACGACGGAAAAAATGACGTCGAGTGGGAAAACGGATTCAGACCGATGCTTGACAGCGCGCGCACATATGTCCCGGGTGAGGACAGCGAGCTTGTATATGAGTATTATATCGGCAGTTATGACGGAGACACTGCCTTTGATAAATACAGGGTGAGCTGCAAATTCCCCGATGCGTGGGATACTTCATATGCAACCGGTTATGACCTGCCGCGAAAGCTCGACGGACGATACTCCATAAAGCGTTTTGAGATAGCTTCCATGCTGCTGTCGCCGGAAGAAAAGGACGAGGGCGACCTTGAATACTACGGTTATGCCCCGGAATACGACAGCGAAGACCTCGGGAAAACCGGACGCGGATACGAATACGAGGTCAGGACAGAAAAAACAATGTCGGAGGGAGAAAGAAATCTCGGCGTAACGTGGCACCACACCTGGATAAAAGTTCCCGGAACCACGGACAGCATTTATCTGACATTTGTAACATACTCGGACGACGGGGAAGGATACTTTGAAAAATACTGCCTGCCCGTGCTCGACAGCATTGAGATAGAGCAGCTTTCATAAGTATAATTTTATGGAATTTTTCCTTGCAAAACGTTCTATTGTGTAGTATAATGTAAATTGATACTATTTTTCTTTCAGTATGAATAATAAAGTTAGGATTTTACATAGATGAGCAAGGATATCGGAATAGATCTCGGGACCGCAACGGTTCTCGTCTACGTCAAGGGCAGGGGCATCGTGATAAAAGAACCGTCCGTTGTCGCTATTGACAAAAACACCGATAAAATCATAAAGGTCGGGCGCGAGGCGCAGATGATGCTCGGGCGGACACCGGGAAATATCACCGCTATAAGGCCCCTGCGCGACGGCGTCATAAGCCAGTATGAAATAACGCTTAAAATGATTCAGCACTTCATAAAGAAAGCGTGCGGAACGGTTATATTCAAGCCGCGGGTCATAATCTGCGTTCCCTCGGGAATCACTGAAGTTGAGGAGAGGGCGGTGGTCGACGCGGCTACACAGGCGGGGGCAAAGCGTACGTACCTGATTGAGGAGCCGGTTGCCGCCGCTATAGGAGCCGGAATCAACATATCCGAGCCGAACGGACACATGGTAGTCGACATCGGCGGCGGAACGACTGACATAGCGGTTTTATCTCTCGGGGGAGTTGTGGTTTCCGACTCGATCAAGGTTGCGGGCGACAAATTCGACGAGGCGATAATCCGATACGTCCGGCGCAAGCACAACGTACTGATAGGCGAGAGGACAGCCGAGGAGATAAAGATAAAGATAGGCTCGGCGTGGCCCAGAAAAGAACCGCGCGCTCTTGAGGTAAAGGGGCGGTGCCTGATACAGGGGCTTCCGAGGGTGGTGCGCATCAACTCCGACGAGATACCCGACGCGCTTGAGGAGCCGATAACCTCGATAATCGAAGCGGTCTGCTCCGTAGTTGAGCGGACTCCTCCCGAGCTTATCGGCGACATACTCTCAAACGGAATTGTCATGACCGGCGGCGGAAGTCTTTTGTACGGACTCGACCGGCTCATCGAATACGCGACGGGAATCAAAACCCGTGTGGCGGAGAGGGCGGTGTCGTGTGTCGCAATCGGCACGGGCAAGAGCCTTGACAATCTCTCATCCATTCCCGACGGAGAGATAAACATCTCACGCATAAAAAACACACGGAGATAGAGAAAAAACAAAAAACACAATCAGGACAGCCATGAACACTACATATGCCCTTTCAACAACGGAAAGACGCCGCGAGTTCTGGAGACGCTGGGTCAGGCTCCTCGTCACAATTGCGGCTCAGAATATTATAGTCTACGGGGTAAACCTGCTCGACAATATAATGATAGGCAAGCTCGGAGCGGCGGCGGAACTCGCTATCTCCGGAGTGTTTATCGTCAATCAGATACAGTTTCTGCTTCAGTCGATCTGCGGAAGCATCGCCGACGGTACGGTCGTAATCTGCTCGCGATTCTGGGGCGAAAAAAATATCGACGGCATCAAAAAAGCCGCAGCCTGTTCAATGCAGTTCGGGCTGATCGTATCGGGGGTCATGATGCTCGCCGCACTGGTTTTCCCGGCACAGGTTCTCTCGCTTCTCACCGATAAGCCTCACGTAATCGCCGAAGCGCAGAAATACCTCGTCATCGTCGCGTTCACCTACATCTTTTTCGCCGCAACTCAGGTTCTTCTCGGTGTGCTCCGCAGCGTGGAAACCGCTTTCATCGGATTTATAAACTCCTGCGCCGCACTTGTGATCAACCTCTCCCTCAACTACATCCTCATCTTCGGTCACTTCGGAGCGCCTGCTCTCGGAATCCGCGGTGCTGCAATAGCCACGCTTGTCTCAAGAATTGCGGAATTTCTGATAGTCGTCGTGTACATCGCCTTCTTCGACAAAAAGCTCAGGCTGAAACTCACCGACTTCATCCGCACCGACCGCGATATAACCAGAAAATTCTATAAAGTAAGCCTTCCCGTTGTGTTCTCCGGCGCATCGTGGGGCATCGCAATGTCTATACAGGTCGCAATCCTCGGCCGTCTCACCGACCCCGTAATCTCAGCCAACTCCATCGCGACCACTGTTTTCCAGATAATGTCCGTTTTCGTCTAC
>JBJFHS010000002.1:0-6291 GCA_051893885.1 Eubacteriales bacterium | reverse complement strand
TCAATGTGCGCGATTATCGAAAAATTTCTGATGTGTTTCTGCTTATCACTTACTGCCATAGTTTTCTCCGTTATATAAATACCACTATTTTTCTATTTTGTAGTATATCATAAAATTATCAGAATTGCAACGAATCCGCGATATTTTTGTTCGAGAGGGCGGTGTACGTGCAATTAAAGGCGGAATTTAATATCATATGATATAATTTTTTCTTGACATATTTTTTCATGCGGTGTATAATATTAAATGTATAAATAGATTTAAAAAATTGATTGAGGAGGTAAGCAAATTGACACAGTTCAAACACTCGCGCCAGCTGCCTACCTCTCAGATTATACTTGTTCATCCCGCAAGCGCCGCACACTATCTGCTCGAAGGAAGGGCGCTTGTTTGTCTTGTGAGGCATGGTCAGACCGACTGGAATCTGATAAAACGGCTTCAGGGCAGAGAAAACGTCCCGCTGAATGAAAACGGACACAATCAGGCGATACTGGTCTCTGCGCTCATCAAAAGCACGATAAAAAACGGTGTGTCCTTTGCTGCTGTGTGTACCTCACCGCTTTCAAGGGCTGTTGTTACTGCGGAATACATTGCGTCGTCAATCGGGATCGGTGAGCCGGTGGTAGTGGACAGGCTTATTGAAAGAGATTACGGCGAGCTCTCCGGACTGACTCTCGACGAGAGAAGAAGGCTCTATCCGGGTGGGGAAAAGCAGGCCGAAAACGTGGAAACCGTGCCCCGCGCTGCGTCAAGGATGCTGTCTGCGGTAGATGATATGCTCGAGATTTCCGGCAGAAAAACCGTTATCGGAGTGACTCACGGCGGTCTTATAAACGCGGTGTTTTCGCGACTGACCTCGGGTGAAATCGGAACGGGCAAAACCCTTACGGTGAACTGCAGTGTCAGCTGTATTGCCGCCGGAATAGGTGAGCCGATACCGCTTGCATACAACCTTCAGAACGAAAGCGCAGCTGCTTATATCACAAAACTTCTCATGTGCGGTGCGGATATCTGATATAATTCGGAGAACAGGATAATAATGCAATCCATGCTTTTTTGTCTCTATGCCGCGTTTTATGCCGCATTTTTTTAGCGGCTGCAGTTACCCTAAGGTAACCGGAATCTGCGTCATATTTTTCGCGGAATCAGACAGAATAAGTGTGAAAATAAATTTACAAAAGGAAGTATTTATGCAAAGCAAAAAATTTTCCGTTTCCGGTATGACCTGCGCGGCTTGTCAGGCAGCCGTTGAAAGAGCTGTTTCGCGGGTTGACGGGGTGGAATCGGTTTCTGTCAGCCTTATGACAAATTCGGCTGTTGTAGAGTACGACGAGAACACCGTGACCGAAAAAATACTCGCAAAAGCGGTTTCGGAAGCAGGATATACTCTTTCGGAGATGAAAACGCGCAGTCAGCTTGAGGAGGAGGAAAAACAGCGGTACAGCAATATGCTCCGCAGGCTGATTTTTTCCGCATTTTTCGCCGTCGCCATGATGTACGTCACGATGGGGCATATGGTCGGACTTCCGCTGCCGTCTTTTATGTCGCCTCACGGAGAGGGAAGCGCGCCGATTGTTTACGCCTGCGTCCAGCTTATCCTCGCAATTCCCGTGATAGCCGTCAACCGCAGCTTCTTTATCGACGGATTCAAGGCCCCTCTGCACGGCTCGTCGAACATGAACACGCTTGTGGCTACAGGTGCGGCGGCGTCGATGATTTACGGAATTTACATCCTCTGCCGTATGATAATCGGTCTGTCGCGCGGCGAGATGATACACCACTACTCGGAGGAGCTGTATTTCGAGTCGGTGACGATGATTCTGACCCTGATACTGCTCGGAAGAACACTTGAGTCGCGCGCGAGACGGCACACATCGGACGCTGTCAGAAAGCTGATGGAGCTCACGCCAAAGGAGGCTGAGGTCATACGTGACGGAAAAACCGTGACCGTCAGATCGGAGGAGCTTCTGCTCGGTGACCGCGTTATAGTGCGTTCGGGCGGATATGTCCCGTGTGACGGCGTAATCGTATCGGGCGGCGGTGCGGCTGATGAAAGCGTTATCACCGGCGAGAGCGTGCCCGTCGAGAAAGCGCAGGGAGATGAGCTGATCTGCGGCACAATACTCGTCACGGGATACGCGGAAATCGAGGCGTCCCACGTCGGAGAAGATACCACGGTGTCAAAAATTGTCCAGCTTGTTGAAAACGCGGCGTCGGGAAAGGCTCCGATTCAGAAGCTCGCGGATAAAATCAGCGCCGTGTTTGTCCCGATAGTCTGCGCAATCGCGGTATTTACGTTTGCAGTCTGGATGATATGCACGGGAGAGCTGCACCGCTCGATTGGATTTGCGATTTCCGTCCTTGTGATAAGCTGTCCGTGTGCGCTTGGACTTGCGACTCCTACGGCAGTGATGTGCGGAGTCGGACGCGGAGCAGCGCTCGGAATTTTGATAAAATCAGCCGACGCAATAGATGTGCTACACCGCGCGTCAGTTGTCGTAATGGACAAAACCGGCACCATAACCGAGGGAAAAATGACAGTTTCAGATGTAATTTCCATCGGAATGAGCGAAAAAGAGCTGCTTTTTATCGCCGCAACGCTTGAAAAAATGAGCGAGCATCCAATCGGCGTCGGAATTGTCGAGTACGCCGCAGAGCACGGAATTGACGCGGGCAACGCTGACGACTTCATGCAGACCTTTGGCGGAGGAGTTTCGGGCGTAATCGGCGGCGAGCGTTATTTCGGCGGAAACATGAAATTCATCACGGAAAACCTGCTTGAGGGTGGAATCAGACTCTCCGATGAGGTCGAAAAAACGGTTGAAAGACTCGCTTCGGAGGGAAAAACACCGGTTATTTTTGCGGAAGATATCGGGGAAATCGGCGTCATCGCGCTGTCGGATAAAATCAAGGATTCGAGCATTGAGGCGGTCCATCGCTTCCATAAACTGGGATTTGAGACCGTAATGCTCACCGGAGACTGCGAAGCTGCGGCAAAAGCAATCGCCTCACAGTGCGGTATCGACCGTGTCATCTCAGGTGCAAAGCCGGACGAAAAGTCAAAATATGTCGAGTCTATAATGTCGGGCGAATTCTATGGAGACACAGAACGCCGCTACACAGTGATGATAGGTGACGGTGTGAACGACGCGCCCTCACTCGCGATGGCTGACTGCGGAATGGCGGTTGCGCGCGGAACGGATATTGCAATCGAGTCGGCGGGAGTGGTTCTCGTTAAATCCGACCTGACCGACGCGGCGCGGACTGTTGCTCTCTCCAACGCCATCATGAAAAATATCCGCGAAAATCTGGCGTGGGCGTTCGGCTACAACATCCTCTGCATTCCAGTGGCGGCAGGCGTTCTTTACCCCGCATTCGGAATCGCGTTGACACCGATGATAGCTTCGGCTGCGATGTCGCTGTCAAGTGTATGCGTGGTGACAAACGCGCTCCGGCTCAGAAGATGGCGTGCGGACAAATAAAACCGACAAAAAAATCAGCATATATAAGGAGATAAAAAATCATGATTTTCGGAAAAAAGAAACAAGTAAACTTAAAAATCAGCGGTATGCACTGTGAGCACTGCGTCGCGAAGGTAACGAAGGCAATCAAGGCTCTCGGCGGAAACGCGGCGGTTGATCTGAAGCTCGGACGCGCGGTCGTGACCTGCCCGGAATCGCTCGACGTAAAACTCATCTGCGAGGCTGTGAGCAAGCTCGGATTCGGCTGCGAAATCGCGTAAAGTATGATTCGGGGAATAGCTGTTTTCGGGCTGAATGGGTGCGGAAAGTCAACTCTTGCTCATGCATTGGCCCAAAAAATAGGTTATTTTGAGATGGATGCGGAGGATTATTATTTTCCTGAACAGAGAGTATCACGCAAATTGGCTTTGGAAAATAATAGTGTGATTGAGACGGAACATTCAGGTGTACTGCCTTTTTCCAATCCCAGAACAAAGCATGAAGCGCAAAAAGCAATTATAGAGGATATAAAGGCTCATCCAGAATTTATTTTATCCGGTGTTTCAATGAACTGGAGTGATGAGATTATATCACGCATTGACATTGCTTTTTGGATTCAGACACCACTTGAAGAACGGCTGCAGCGGATTCAGACGCGAGAAGAAAAACGGTTTGGAAGTCGGGTGCTTGACGGCGGAGATATGTTTGCACAGCAGATGGAATTCCGAAAGGCAGTGGAAAACCGGGATTCAAAATCTGTTGAAGAAAGTGCAAAGAAACTCAGCTGCCCCATAATCGAAATGGACGGAACTTTATCTGTGACAAAAAATTTAGAGAAAATTACAGATAGTCTGCACATTTTCGGTTTTGTCGGGTGTTAAATTCATCTTTGAATCATCAAGCAAAAAATCCTCCGTATGAATGTACAGAGGATTTTGTTGTTTTATTCGCACCTTTTCCAAAAATCGGGAGGAACTATTATTTCGTTATCATAAAATACGCGAGCACAACCACGCCGAGAACTATTCTGTACCAGCCGAATGACTCAAAGCTGTGCCGGCGGACAAATCCAACGAGGAATTTTATCGCGATGAGCGACACGACGAACGCGGTGACAATTCCGACGAGCATCGTAATTATCTCAGCCGAGGTGAACGCGACGCCGTAATTCATCACGTATTTCGCGATTTTGAGAAGGCTCGCGCCGAACATTACGGGAATCGCGAGGAAGAACGAGAATTCAGCCGCCGCAGTCCGCGAAACTCCGACGCACATCGCACCGATTATGGTTGAGCCGGAGCGCGAGGTTCCCGGTATGAGCGAGAGCATCTGGAACGCACCGACCTTCAGCGCAGTTTTGTTGTCCATGTCGTCGGTGGAATTTATGGGATAGCTCTTGCCGCGGTGACGCCTTTCGATTGCGATGAACACCACGCCGTAGATTATCAGAGCCGCCGCGACGACTACGTAATTGTATAAATATTCGTCGAGGATGTCGTCAAACAGAACTCCCACAACACCGGCGGGAATTGCGGCGATGACGATTTTCAGCCACAGCCTCCAGATGCTTTTCTTCTCCGCAGCGGTGGATGACTTTGAAAACGGGAACAGCCGCTTCCAGTACAGTATCACGACCGCTAAAATCGAGCCGAACTGGATGACCACGCGGAACATTTCCATGAATTCGGGGGACACATTGAGCCCGACGAACTCCTCAAACAGTATCATGTGACCTGTCGAAGAAATCGGGAGCCACTCGGTAATTCCCTGAACCACGCCGATGAAAAATGCCTTTAGAATTTCAATAATATTCATAAATATGTAAAATTATGCGTTGCCGCCGAGACGGAGAATATCCCCCGAGCGGACGGCAAACGGAACCTTCAGTCTGAAATACATCGACGGATGGGGAGCCGACTCGATTGGTTTTCCCTGAACATCGCTGAGAGAGGATGCGGAAAACGCCCTGCCGACCATGCCCGGAGTGATGAGCTCAACCGTGTCGGAGGATGAAACCTTGTTCCGCTGGATAAAGAGCGCGTCGTACATTCCGCTGCTGTCGGGAACGAGCGAATCGGACACAGCCGAAGCAATATAAGCCTTTTCGCGGATGTAGCCGAGGTCGTGTACGGTGTTGGCGTTCTCGTGCGGCGGAGTGAAGTAAAAGCCCGTGCCGTATTCGCGGTGGCTTACCCCGTCGAGTTCGTTAAGCCATGCTTTGTCGAATGTAAAATTGTCCGGGTCGCGGCGGTAAGTGTCGATTGCAAGCCGGTAGGTGTTCGTCACTACAGCTGTGTAATACGCACTCTTGACGCGGCCTTCGATTTTGTAGCTCGAAATTCCCGACTCCTCAAGCTCAGGTATGTGCTCTATCATCGAAGTGTCCCGTGAGGAGAGGAAGAACGTCTCGCCGTTTTCTTCATATGCCGTCGCAACCGAAGGAATATCGGGTCGGTTTGACTCGGCGAGGTCGATTTCGGTCGGAGAATACTTGAATGCGGACGGAGAATACTTCCACCGGCACGACTGGGCACACGCTCCGTGGTTTGCATCCCGACCTGTGAAGTAGTTTGAGAGCAGGCACCTTCCGCTGTATGCAATGCACATCGCTCCGTGAACGAACGCCTCTATCTCAAGAGAATCGGGGATGTTTCTGCGGATTTCGCGGATATCCTCAAGGGTCAGCTCCCGCGCGAGGACTACTCTTTTCGCACCCAGCTTATGCCATCCGAGACAAGCCTGAGCCGAAACCGCGCTCGCCTGAGTCGAAATGTGTATTTCAAGCGAGGGAGCGATGTCCCGTATCAGCATGACTACGCCGATGTCTGAG
>JBJFHS010000001.1:0-6296 GCA_051893885.1 Eubacteriales bacterium | reverse complement strand
TCGCTTGCTTCTTTTATTTTTGAGTATAGTGTAACTTATCATTGACGACTGTACATTGCGGCGGAGTTAATCTTTTGTCGCTACTTGTATTTTTCAGTCATATATGGTATAATTAAAATCAGATTATTGTGCCTGAATATATAATGGATCAGATTCGGGCAGTGTTATATTGAAAGGATGTCTGACTTGGAACTGAGCGAAAAAAGTTATTTACCGGTTGAGAGCGCGGCTGACGAGACAGAGATAAAGAATGAGAATGAAAACAGTGCGGCGGAGGAAATGACCGGGGACAGTCCCGAAAATTCCGTAAACAATTCGGAAACTCCGATTGAAGACGCACCGGCAGCTGAGGAGCCGTCAGACGGTCTGGATGAGAGCAACTGCACCACGGACGAGGACGACATAGCCTACGTTGCTGAGAGAATTACCGGCGCGAGACACAGTGTTGTCACGACTGCTGCTCCTATCAGAACGAGGGAGAGCCGCGACACGATGCAGATGAACTCTCTCGTCAGGATCATGGAAAGTCACGCCGAGAAAAAATCCGCACCGAAAAAGGGAATGAAGAGGCAGACACGTGCGCTTTACGGAGGTGCTGCGGCGGCGATCGTCCTTGTAGTTCTCCTGACCTCGGTGATTGTAGGCGTAAACGTTGCGTCGGACAGAAACAGACCGGCGGATCTGAACATCGGCGACATCTCGGGCGACACGGTGATTCTCGACGGAACTCCGAAACCTGACTGGAGCGTAAAAAATACCGAGACAGAAGCTGTCGGTAACGAGATTGACGAAGCCGAAACAGGGGAAATACCCGAGGAGACCGAGCCTGAGACCGATGCTGCGGAAACTCCTGAGGAAACTCATACTGAAGCAGAGCCGGAGGGAGAAAAATTCCACATTGTGCTCGATTTTTACGACAGGGAGGACATTGAAATCTCTGCCGGTCGTCTCACGCTGTCGGAGCTGCTTGTGCTTTGCGGGGTGGAGCTTTCGGAGGGTGAGGTGCCGTCCGTTTCGCTTGACTCCCTGATTGCGGCGGATACGGTTATTACATTTGACAAGTACGAGTATAAAACCGAATGTATCAGTGAGACGATAGCGTATGAAGACGTCGTGAACAAAACGGACCTGATTCCGCGCGGTGAGAGGGTGTATTCCCAGTACGGCGAGGACGGTCAGGTCAATAAATACTACACGGTCGAATACAAAAACGGAGTTGAGAACAGCCGCACATACAGCTATGAGGAAACGGTGAAATATCCCGTAAACGCGGTGTATGATGAGGGTGTCGGAGGCTCGTTTGTCGGAAATGACGGTACAACCTACACCTATTCGTACAGGAAGGTTGTTCCGGCTACATATTACAATATTGAGGGACTGACGTACCTTGGAACGATGGCTGACGAAAGCGTAATCGCGGTCGACATGGACAACATACCGCTCGGAACAAAGCTGTACGTCAAAAACGACCGGTACGACTTCGGTGTGCGCGTTGCGTCCGATATCGGCGGTCAGGTTGACGATTGGGAAATTGACATCTGGCTGTCGAAAAACAACCCCCAGTACCCCTCCTTTTCGCGCGAGGGTTATATCTACGACATGGAAATTTATTACATTGACTGATTTTATTTTCAACTGAGTTCGATGAATTCACATTATTTTTAGTTGGAGGGAAAAAATGGATTTTACTGCGCTGAGGGAGTTTCAGGAGCGTCTGACGGCGTGGCGCATACCGGGAAACGACTGTATTGTTTACAAGGACGGCAGGGAGGTTTACCGTCACACATCCGGCTGGGCGGACAGAGAGAAGGGAAGGAAGATAGCCGGAGACGAGCTGTACTATTTCTGGTCGGCGTCAAAGGTTATAACGGTTTCACTCGCACTGAAGCTCCACGAGGAGGGAAAATTCCTCATGAACGAACCTCTCTGCGCCTATATGCCGGAGTTTGGCGACATGGCTGTGCGGAAGATAATCGACGGAAAGGAAGAAATCGTTCCCGCGAAAAAAAAGATAAAAATCGGCCAGCTTTTCAACATGACTGCCGGCTTCGACTACAATATTTCAACCCCGTACATAGATGAAGTGAAAAAGAAGACCGGCGGAAAATGCCCGACGCGAGAGATAAGCCGCGCAATCGCAAAAAATCCGCTGTGCTTTGAGCCCGGTGAGCACTGGAGCTACAGCCTTTGCCACGATGTTCTCGGCGCGTTCATTGAGGTGGTTTCGGGCAAAAGACTGAGGGACTACGCGCGGGAGGTGCTGTTTGAGCCGCTTGGTATGGACGACACGACCTACAACCTGCCGCCGGAGGAAAAGAGAAGCCGCTTCGCAGTGCAGTACAATTACCGCGACGACCTTGGCAAATACCTTCCGACAAACAACACCTGCGGCCACATTCTCGGAAGTGAATACGATTCAGGAGGTGCGGGAGTTGTATCAAGCTGCTCGGACTACATGAAGTTCGCCGCGGCTCTCGCAAATCACGGAACGGCTCTGAACGGCTACCGCTATATCTCCCCGGCGACAGTTGAGCTGATGAGGACGAACACCCTCGGCGAAGTACAGCTGCGCGATTTCAACTGGGAGCACCTCGTCGGCTACGGCTACGGTTACGGAGTCAGAGTGATGATGGACAGGGCAAAAGCAGGCTCGCTCTCGCCGGTTGGTGAATTCGGATGGGGAGGTGCAGCCGGAGTCTGGGTGATAATCGACCCCGACAACAACCTCGCCCTTGTGTACGCACAGCATATGCTGAACAATCAGGAGGGTTATATCTCCCCGAGGATAAGAAACGTGCTGTATTCCTGCCTGTGAGGTGCGACGGAATACATACAAAGCAACGCATAAAAATACCGCCGAGACTTTACTCCCGACGGTGTTTTTTTATGATTGCGAAAATATTTGCCTAACGGGTCGCTTACGGAATAAACGTGCCGATGAGGTTGGACGCGATAACTATAAGCACAAGCGCGATGGGGTATGTGGAGGCGTAAGCGGATGCCACGTCGTCTGTTCCCGCAACGTTGATGAGTGTTCCGAGAGCAGGTGTGCTGGTCATACCGCCGGTGAGAGAGCCGAGGTTGTCAAGCAGGTTGAGCTTGAACACCTTTTTCGCGCAGATATATCCGACGATGAGCGGAACTATTGTCATAAGCGCGCCGCCGATGAAGCCGTAGAGAACGAGCATTGCGCCGTACTGTGATGCCTGAACCTGAGCCACAAGCTCAACACCGCCTTCGACACCTGCGCCAAGGAGGAAGAGCATAAGGCCGAATTCGCGGAATACCTTTACAACATGGTCGGGAACACGGAGACTCATGCCGCCGATGTGTCCGAAGTGACCGCAGATGAGGGCTACAATCAGGGGACCGCCGGTGTTTCCGAGTGAGAAGCAGGCTCCGCTGAATCCGCTGCCTGTGAGAGGGATTTTGATCGAGCCGAGGAGTATGCCGAGAACTACAGCCACACCGAATGCAGCAAAACCGAATTCATCGATGAGAGGGCGCTTCTTTGCGGGCTTTTCGGATGATGCAGCTTCTTCGGTTTTGACAATTTTAATTGATTCGCGTTCCTTTGCCATATCGGCTTTGAGCAGCTTGGGTATGATCTGGACAAAAAGAACGACTCCGATTACTCCGAAGGGGTATGCCACAGCGTGACCGAGAGAGACAAGTCCCTCCTGACCGGCAGCTTCGGCAACCTGCTTGGATGCGGAAAATGCGGGGGTTGAGGTGAGTGCGCCGGAGAGGATACCAGTACTGAACGCAGAGCCGATGCCGGGGATGAGTGCGAAGAGGACTGCGATAACCACGCCGGATAAAATGATGATTGCGCCGAGCGGGACATAGGATTTGGCGTTCTTTTTCAGATTTCTGAAGAAGTTCGGGCCCGCGATGAAACCTACGGAGGTTACGAACAGCACAAGTCCGACGCTTTCGAGGAATTTATAGCTCGTGACAGCCGAAGCTGAGGAGTCGGCGATATAAAATTTTGAAAGAATCGGAATATTCTGAAGAACCGGAAGGGTAAAGAGATATCCGAACAGCAGTGCCATCAGGAATACTCCGGCAGTACCGAGGGAAAGACCCTTAATTTTTACATAGCCGAGCGCATATCCTGCAAGCGCAATGAGAAACGCGCCGCAAAGCACTACAGCCGTGCCGCTGAGAGATAACAGACCGTTGATGAAATCCATTGATTTGCTCCTTATATAATTTGTAAAAAACCATTCTATATTTTATCACTGCGCGCGTTTTTTTTCAATGTCAATTTATCATATAATAATACTGAATTTCACATTATGTTTGGATAAAATTTTACACATCGGAAATACGCGCGAAAAAAAGGAAACGCCCGAAGACGTCTCCCTAATTTTCATTCTATGAACATCAGCATAGATAAACTCTACGAGCCAGACTCAGCCGAGTTTAGCGGTGTTGACCTTGATGCCGGGGCCCATTGTGGAAGCGATAACGCAGCTCTTGA
Source organism: Eubacteriales bacterium (assembly GCA_051893885.1). GTDB lineage: Bacteria > Bacillota > Clostridia > Oscillospirales > CAG-272 > UMGS1696. The sequence continues at coordinate 1,810 of JBJFHS010000001.1, read as the reverse complement.
TGTACTGACCTTTAGCTGCAGCGGGGCGAGCCTTGATAACAGCGCCGACGAGAGTGTTGAAGTTCTCTGCGAGCTTGTCCGCACCGAAGGAAGCCTTGCCGATGGGGCAGTGGATGATGTTTGTCTTGTCAAGGCGGTATTCGATCTTACCTGCCTTAGCTTCTGCTACAGCCTTAGCGACGTCCATTGTAACTGTTCCGGCCTTCGGGTTAGGCATAAGTCCCTTAGGACCGAGAACACGGCCGAGACGACCGATAGTACCCATCATGTCGGGAGTAGCGATAACTACGTCGAAGTCGAACCAGTTTTCCTTCTGGATCTTCTCAACGAGGTCAACGTCGCCTACATATTCAGCGCCTGCTTCTTTAGCTGCTGTTGCTCTGTCGCCTTTAGCGAATACGAGAACGCGAACCTTCTTACCTGTACCGTGGGGAAGAACGATAGCGCCGCGAACCTGCTGGTCAGCGTGACGGGAGTCAACACCCAGACGGAGGTGTACTTCGATTGTTTCGTCGAACTTAGCCTTGGATGTCTGGCAGACGAGACCCATTGCCTCAGCGGTGTCGTAGAGTCTGGATTTTTCAATCAGCTTCTGGCTGTCAGCGTATTTTTTACCTTTAAACATTTCTTTCGCCCTCCTCAGTCTTCAACGGTAACACCCATGGAACGGGCTGTACCTGCGATCATGCTCATAGCCGCTTCAATGGAACCTGCGTTGAGGTCCTTCATCTTTGTTTCAGCGATCTGGCGAACCTGATCCTTTGTGATTTTAGCGACCTTTGTCTTGTTGGGAGTAGCGGATGCTGTTTCGATGCCGCACGCCTTCTTGATGAGAACGGGAGCCGGCGGGGTCTTTGTGATGAATGTGAATGAACGGTCTGCGTAAATTGTGATAACAACGGGGATGATGAGACCGATGTCGTTCTTTGTGCGTTCGTTGAACTCTTTTACAAAGTTCATACCGTTAACACCGTAAGGGCCGAGTGCAGGACCTACAGGCGGCTGCATTGTGGCTTTACCGGCGTTGAGCTGAAGCTTTACTATGCCAACTATTTTCTTTGCCATTGCAAATAATCCTCCATATGTGGTTTATGACGGGAGAAAAGCAGAAATTTTATCTCCCTCCCACTTTATTGAGCGCGTTTTGTGCGGTCCGCGCCCGACCGTCTGACCTGAGCGCAATCTGTCTCTCGGTCACAGGGAAAAAATTATTCCTTTGATTTCTCAACGTATTTTTTGTCGAGGTTGACGGGAATATCCCTTCCGACGGTGGATACTATAACAGTAACCTCGCCGGTTTCATCATTGTAGGCTGAAAGAGTACCGGTATATCCGCGGAAAACACCGTCTATGATGTTGACCGTATCTCCTACTGCAAACGAAGGAGCGGATGTCGGCGCTGTTTCTTCTTTGATGATTGCTGCGGCCTCTTCTTCGGTGAGCGGAACAGGCTTTGAACCCGGTCCGACAAATCCGGTGACGCCGCGTATGTTTCTGACAACGTGCCAGGTTTCGTCGGTCATGACCATTTTGATGAGAACGTAGGCGGGGAAAACCTTTGATTCCACCTCGCGCTCTTTGCCTCCGTCGGATTCGACAACGACTTCCGTCGGAATTCGGATATCTGTAATCACATCGCCAAGCCCTCTGTTCTCGACAATCTTTTCCAGATTAGCTTTGACCTTGTTTTCGTAGCCTGAGTAAGTATGCGCGACATACCAACGCAGACCTTCGTTCATCTCATTAATATCGCTCATAATTCAGCATCCTCCCGGACTCAGGCTTTGCATCGGCAGTCCCACGCTTATCA